>JAHJKV010000027.1 GCA_018822065.1 Pseudomonadota bacterium | reverse complement strand
CGCACCAGCCAGCAGTTCGCCAACCTGCGTAACCCCAAGGTCTACAAGGGCAAGTGCGGTGCCTGCGAATACGAACGCGTCTGCGGCGGCTGCCGCGCCAGAGCCCAGACCATGAAGGGCGACTACCTGGAAGAGGAACCCTTGTGCTCCTACACGCCGCTCAAGATGGAAAAAAAATAACCGTTAGGCTGCAATCATGGATAGTTACGACAAAGAAATTCTAAACATCATCCAGTCCAGCTTCCCTCTGGTCTCCCGGCCCTATGCGGCCATCGGCGCGCAGGTGGGGTTGAGTGAGGATGAGACCTTGACCCGCGTGAATGCCCTGCGAGACGAGGGGGTCATCCGGCGGCTTGGGGGGAACTTCGGCTCCCGCGAATTGGGCTGGCGCTCGACCTTGTGCGCCGCCAAGGTGCCCGAAGACAAGCTCGACGCATTCGTGGCCGAGGTGAACAGCCACTCGGGCGTGACCCACAACTACCTGCGCGAACACGAATTCAACATCTGGTTCACCTTCATCGGGCGCGACTGGGAGTTCGTTGAATCCACTCTGGCCGCCATCACTGAAAAAACCGGTATCAAAATCCTGAACCTGCCAGCCGACAAGCTGTTCAAGATCAAGGTCGATTTCAAGATCGACGACGAATAAGCGAGGACTGCCATGATTCTTTCCCCCTCCCTGCTCTCCTGTGACTTCTCCCGCCTGGCGGATGAACTCAAGGCCCTTGAGGCTGCCGGACTCAAGTGGGTCCACCTGGACGTCATGGACGGGCTCTTTGTGCCCAACATCACCTTTGGCCCGCCGATCATCACCTCCATGCGCAAGGAGTGCTCGCTCTTTTTCGACACCCACCTGATGATCGAAAAGCCCGAGCGCTATATCGACATGTTCGCCGACGCCGGCGCAGACCTGATCTGCGTCCATGCCGAGGCCACCAACCACCTGGAGCGGACCGTGGCCTCCATCGCCGAGCGCGGTGTGCAGTGCGCCGTGGCCCTGAACCCGGCCACCCCCCTGGAGACCATCAAATACCTCCTCCCCCAGCTCGACATGGTCCTGCTCATGACCGTGAACCCAGGCTTCGGCGGCCAGAAGTTCATCCCCTTCTGCATGGACAAGGTGCGCGAGCTCAAAATGATGATCACCGCCGCAGGCAGCAAAACCCTGATCCAGGTCGACGGCGGCGTCACTGCCGAAAATGCCGGTGAACTGGTGCATGCGGGTGTGGATGTCCTGGTCTCCGGCTCGGCCTTCTTTGGCTACCCGCCCTATGACCAACGCCTCAAGACCTTTGAGGCCGCCTGTTCCTAGCCTGCGAACAGCCAAACCCAAGACCAATTGAAAAGGGAGCCCGGAGGCTCCCTTTTTTGTGGCAGTGTTCCCGTTGCTCCGTTCTAGGGCAGGGCCGAGGCCAAATCCGCCTCCAGTTCGGCGAAGACCTCAGCCATGGCCTGCTTGAGACCTGCGGCCAGGGCTTCGGGCGTGCGCTGGGACAGGGGGATGCGTTTGCTGTAATCCTTGGAGAACAGAATGGCGGTCTCCGCCGTTCCCTCGTCCACCAAGATAAACTGCAACTCGGCCACGGCCTCGCCTGAGCCCGTGAAATCACCATACAAAGCCACTACATTGCCCTCCAGCACCAGATCGCCACGTACCAGACTGGCCGGTTCCACCACGTGGGCGAAAAGACCGGTCGCATGCAGCCAGCGCCGCAAGGCCTGGGAGAGCATGTCTCCTGGGGGGATGAAATAGGCGTTGTAGAAATCCGAGTCATAGCCCGTGTCCGAAGTCTTGTAGACCAACTCACGTCCCGCGTTCATGGGCGAAACTCGCAGCCTTCGGACCGTCAGGGTCTGGTCGCTTGGTGCGGCCTGGACCTGATTCGTGCGCTGGGGGCCGATGTCGTAGTAACGCTTGGTCACGGCAGGCTTGGTCAACCCGCCGCAACCGGCTATGCCGAGAAAGAAAATCGTCAGGATGACGGAGAGGATAACATATTTCGCTGTAGACATTCGATTCGCTCCTTAGGGTGCCGACGATCCGGGCGATTGCTGTGCTGGTGGCTGGCCAAAGAGCACGCCCGAGGGATAGCGCTTTGCTTCCTCGGTCAGCTCTTTCAGGTTCTGAACCACCAGGCGCGCGTTCTCGACGATTTCCTCCACGCCCGCTTCCTGTCCGGCCACCAGCCCATTGACCCGGTTCATCAATTCCTGGAACCGCGCCGCGGCAACGTCAACCCGCTCCGAGGCGTCACGCACGTTCCGCATCACGCCCGCCACATCGGTCTTTGGATCGTTCATGGCCCGCTCCAGCTTGGCCGTAGTCTTCTTTAGGCTGGAAAAGCTGGTGCGCATGTCGGCGATGGCGGCCACCAGATCATCATGGGTGGCCGCCATGAACCGGTGCACATCGCCCAGGACCAACTGCGCCGTTGGCAACAGCTTGACCGCGCCCTCGTCTTTCAAAATCACGTTGACCTGGGCAAAGAGCCGTTCGGTCTGCTCCAAATTTTTGACAAGTATCTCTCCCACGGCCTTGGCATCCGCCGTCTCCAGGAAGGTCGAGAGATTCTCGGCCACGCTGCGAACACTCTTCAGGATGGCGTCCATATCCTCCTTGTTCAGAGCGCCGAGGGCCTGGCTGGCCTTGGAGATGGCTGCCTCGATGCGGCTCATTGTGGAGGGTGCGGAGGGGATGTACAAATTATTCGGCACCCAGGCAATCTTCAGCGGCGGGTTGAGCTTGGGCGGTACGTAGTCGATGCCCATGTAGAGCGTGCCTGTCAGTCCTTGGGAGATGGGCCGGATACGCAGCCCGTTGAAGATCTCCTGGTCCAGTTCCACCTGGGGCGTGCCCTTGGACCGGGCCAGAAACTCATGGTTCTCCAGTTCGCATTCCACGTAGACATAGCGGTAATCGGACTGGTCCATGGTGGTATAGCGGCCCATGACAAACCCGATGTCCGAGACGCGCCCGACCTTCACACCCCGGTAGCGCACCGGGGAACCTATCTCCAGACCGTTGACCGCCTCGTTGAAATAGGTCTCCAGCAGCACCGGTTTGGAAAAGAAACGACCCGCGCCAAGGAGAATGACCACAAACACGAACAATGCCGTGCCCGAAAGGATAAAGGCGCCGAGTCTGAAATAATCCGTTCGTCTCACTCGTTTTCTCTCCCGGTGTTCTCGGCATCCGCCTGGGCTTGACGGTGGAAAAACTGCCGCACAAAGGGTTGGTCAGACGAGTCCCTGAGTTCCTTGGGGTCGCCCTGGGCCACGATTTTCTTCACACGTTTATCCAACATTATCACCCTGTCCGCAATGGCGAAGATGGACGCCAGTTCGTGGGAGACGATGACAAAGGTGATGCCGAGGTCACGGGAGAGCCGCCGGATGAGTTCATCCAGTTCGGCCGAGGTGATGGGGTCGAGCCCGGCAGAGGGCTCATCCAGGAAAAGGATGGAGGGGTCAAGAGCCATGGCCCGGGCAATGGCCGCCCGCTTGACCATGCCGCCGGAAATGGCCGCCGGCATGTGGTGCACGGCATGACCGAGTCCCACCTGGGCGAGCTTCATCCGGGCGATGGTGCTGATGGCCTCTGATGGCAGGTCCGTGAATTCCTCAAGCGGCAGGGAGACATTCGAGAGGAGCGACATGGACCCAAAGAGCGCCCCGCCCTGGTACATCACTCCGAAACCGCGCATGATCTCGTCCCGCTGCCGCCCCCAGGAGGTGACGATGTCCCGGTCGCCGAAAAGTATCTGTCCGGCTCGGGGGGCATACTGGCCGATGAGGTGTTTGAGCACCGTGGATTTGCCGCAGCCAGATCCTCCGAGAATAATAAATATTTCACCGTGGTTCACATCGAAGCTGATGTCGTCGATGACCAGATCGTCCCCATAGGCGCAGGTCAGATTGCGGACCGAAATGGCGGGTTTGGTAGATGGGGCGGAGGACATCTTCATATCCCCAGGAAGAAAAAGGCCACGGCGAAAAGCCCGTCGGCCACGGCGATGAGGATGAGCCCGGAGACCACGGCCCGGGTGGTGGAAACGCCCACAGCCCCGGCGCCGGACCGGGTCTGCAAGCCTCGCAGACAACCGATGCCCGAGATCAGCAGGCTGAAAACCATGACTTTGAGCATGCCGCCAGTGAAATCCATGACCTTGGTGTTCATGAACACCCGGCTGGTAAAGGTGGCCAGGGGAAAACCGAGAGAAAGCATGACCACGGCCCCACCCAGCAGGGAGGCGAAATTGAAGAACATGGTCATGATCGGGACCATGAGCATGGTGGCCAGCACCTTGGGCAGGACCAAAAAGCGCATGGGAGAAAGCCCCATGCTCACCAGGGCGTCCACCTCCTCGTTGACCTTCATGGTCCCTATCTCGGCGGCAAAGGCCGAACCGGACCGCGCGGCCAGCAGGATGGCCGTGACCAGGGCACCCATCTCCCGGAACATGACCAGCCCGAGCATGTTGGGCACGAAAATCTCGGCAGCGAAACGCTGCAGACTGACTGCGGACTGAAACGACATAATCAGCCCTATGAGAAAGCCGATGAGCAGCAGGATGGGCATGGAATTGACGCCCACGTGGATCGAAGAGAGCCCGACATCGCGCCAGCGCGCCTTGCGCGGATGCTTGCAAGCCCAGGCGAACATTCCCGCGCATTCGCCCACGTAGGTGATGAGTGACTTGCCTTCCTCGGCCCAGTCGCCCACAAACTGGCCGATCTGCTCGATGAACCCCCTGCGGTCCCGGTCAAAAACGGCGCTCTGCCCCACCAGGTCGGCGTCCACGCTTTCCACCAACCGCTCGAAACGGGGATCAAGCCCGGCGATGGAAAACCCGATCTTCGCCTTGGCAGCCAGCAGCTTGAGCTGGATCATCAGCCCCGCGCCCGCCCCGTCCAGGTAGTCCACGCCCTTGGCGTCAACGCTCACGCCCCCCGAACCGGTCACGGCACGGGTGGACTCTTCCCATACAGCAGCCACACTCGTCGCATCAAGCCTGCCACGATAGTGCAGGACGGTCTGGCCCGATCCGGTCTCGATACGAAGAATGTTGTCGCTGTTGTCTGGTTTCATTCCCACTCCCCAACATCCTATAGCGAACCTTGGAAACGATAGCAAAACATCTACGCCCAGATCGACCGAACCGACCAGTCTGCCCCGTCTGCCCCTGCCTGCGCCCTTTACAGCGGGCCAGAGCACATGTAGGTTCCGCCCATGCAAAACTATGATGACCAGCCGGAGAGAAAAAGCCGCTCCCAACGAAAGCGGGATTCGACGGCCCTACAGAAAATAGGCGTGGAACTGGCCTCGCTTGGCCGGGAAACCCTGCGTAAAGCCCCTCTGTCCCAGGACATCAAAGAGGCTTTGCTCGAATTCAAGGCCATGACCAAGCACGAAGCCAGAAGGCGCCAGATGCAACTGATCGGCAAGCTTATGCGCGAGGCCGACATCGACCCCATCGAGGAATTCCTAGACCGCTTCCGGGCCGGAAAGTCCAAGACCGACCGTGCCTTCCAGCAGATCGAAGAGTGGCGCGACCGCCTTATGGATGGTGATGACGGGCTGATGGAAGAACTGATGGAACGCTTCCCAGGGGGGGACCGCCAGCAGCTGAGGCAGCTCACCCTGAGCGCCCGGCGTGAACGGGCCAAGGAGCAGCCGCCCAAACATTTCCGGGCCTTGTTCCGCTTCCTGCGCGATCTGACTGCAAATTCCTGACCCCCGCCCTTGACGGTCCGCCATCCGACCTTACCTTGGGGTGAGAAAAACATCGCACAAAGGAGAAGAACCAATGATCTTCAAATATGCTGGCATTGAAACCGAACTTGAGGACCACGATTGTCCGCACTGCAAAAAGCCGCTTGAACCCTGGCTCGGACCCCCGGATTCCGGCTGGGGCGTTCTTCTCGTGTGCTGCAACAACCAGTGCCCCCACTACAAGGACTCGGACAAGGACATCGTAAACAAGCGCTCGGACTGCACTCTCGGCTGCCGCTATGCCGAGAATCCTGAAAACGGATACAAATCGTTCAACCTCGTCGCCATGTGCTTCTGAACAACGACCATGGTTCAACTTTTATGCGGCCCGTCATGGGCCGTTTTTTTTTGAATATTAATCATTGATAATGTCGATCACTTGATCTAGAAACGGCGCAAACGGAGACCAGCGATATGATCGATACAATAGACAAAAAAATCATCAATATCCTTCAAGAGGACACCCGGACCACCAATTCGGATATCGGAAAGTCCGTGGGCCTCTCGGCTGCGGCCGTGCATGGCCGGGTCAAGCGGTTGGAAAAGAACGGCATCATCCGTCGATTCACCGTCGAGGTGAACCCCAAGGCCCTGGGCATGACCATCCTGGCCTTTGCCAACGTCTATCTCTCGGAAATGAGCCGGTCTGACGAGGCTGCCGTGGAATTCGCCGCCATCCCCGAGGTGCTGGAAGTACACTACACCGTGGGCGAAGCCTGCTTCCTGCTGAAGCTCCGCTGCCCGGACACCAGTTCCCTGGAGGATGTCCTCGCCCGCATCAACGACATCGGGCCGGTCCGTGCCACCCAGACCATCATCGTGTTGCGCTCGTCCAAGGAAGCGATCAATCCTTCCCTCGATCTGACCCAAGACTAACCCATGGCCCTCCGTCCCCTCATCTCCCTGCCGGTGCTGGCCCTCAGCGTGGCCTCGCTCCTCTGGGCCAGTTCCTTCATTGCCCTCAAGGTCGCCTTTTCCTATTACGATCCCATGCTGGTCATCTTTGGCCGCATGTTCGTGGCCTGCATCTGCTTTGCCTTTTTCTGGAAGAACTTCACAAACGTGCGCTACCTGCCCGGCGACTGGAAGCCCCTGGTCTTTATGGCCTTCTGCGAACCCTGCCTCTATTTCGTCTTTGAGGCCATGGCCCTGGAACGGACCCAGGCCTCCCAGGCCGGGATGATCGTGGCCATGCTCCCGCTGATGATGGCGGTGGCAGCCCATTTCCTTCTCGGCGAGATCGTCAGCCGCCGCACCCTGGTCGGCTTCAGCCTGGCCGTCATCGGCGCGGCCCTGCTCTCGGTAGGCGCGATTCAGACCGAGGGCGCGCCCAACCCCGTACTCGGCAACTTCCTGGAATTCCTGGCTATGATCTGCGCCACTGGCTACATGATAACCCTGAAGCGGCTCTGCGTCCGCTACAACCCCTGGTTTTTGACAGCAGTCCAGGCCATTGTCGGTGCGATCTTTTTCCT
>JAHJKV010000217.1 GCA_018822065.1 Pseudomonadota bacterium | reverse complement strand
TGGGCTGGCCTGAAAAACGCGAGAGCACCAGATGTTCCATGAGCTTTTGGACGTCCACCACCACGCCCTGACGGAAGATTTGATTGTTTACCATGATGCGGCGGAACAGGTAGATGAGTCCGTCGCCCAGGGGCAAGGATTGCATGGGGTCCATTTCTACCTTGGTTTCATTGGGGTTTCCGGCGGAATGGGCGCCTTCCTGCATGGGTTGATCCGGAGGCAAATCCATTTCGATGACTGGGGGAAGGTCGGGGGCTCCGAAACGATAGCTCAGCCCGTCAGCTCCCTGTTCGATGCGCAGGGAGCCGAGCTCGAGCTCTGCTCGGGGAGCAGGGGGGGGCGTCGCGTTCTTGGGAAGTTCCTGTTCCCAGCTTTTTTCCTGCACGATGGGCGCGCGCTTGGTGCTGCGGGTGCTTCGTTCCAGATACCGCTCGGCAAAGACTGGTGGTCGGAATTCAGGAGGCGGGGAGGCTTCCAATTCGGCGGGAGAGGCAAAGTCCGGCGATTCCGTCACTGCGGAACGCTTGGCATTGAACTCGGCGTTCAGGGTTTTCAGTCGGTCCATGAGCGCGGCCTTGGCCGGGTGTACCGGCGTGCCTTTGGGGGTCAGGGGCGTCTGGATGGAGCCATCGGGATTGTTTTGAAAATAGCCGACCACATAGGACTGCTCAGGTGCCAGCGCCAGGGGGGAGATGCCGTTCACCGAGCGCGAGAGATAGTTGTATTCGTCGATGGACCGGCCTTCTTCCTGCTCGATGAACAGGATCAGCTCCTCTTCCATGCGCCCGAAGAGTTCCTCTGCGAAGTAGCGGAGTTCCGCCTCCTCTTCCTGGACCATGCCCGTGAAGCTGCGCACCACAAAGTAGCCCAGGGGAATGGCCAGGGCCAGGGTGAAGAATAGAATATAGAGCTTGAGTCGGTTCACGATTCAGGTTCCAGGCGATATCCCTCGCCGCGTACCGTAGCGATGAACGGTGCGTCGGTCAATTCGGCGATCTTCTTGCGCAGCTTGAGAATATGGATGTCTACGGTGCGCGTCTCGATGTCCACGTCGTGGTATTGCCACACTTTTTCCAGCAGTTCCTTGCGCGAGACGATGCGATCGCGGTTGATGTAGAGGTAGGAGATGATGTCCATTTCCCTGCGGGTGAGTTCGACATCCTTGCCTGAGCAGGCGGCATGGAGGGTCTTGCCGGTGAAGGTACATCCCAAGTAGCTGATCTCCTCGTCCCCGACTCGTTTGCCTATGCGTCTCAGCACCGCTTCCACTCGGACCATGAGTTCACGGATGGAAAAGGGTTTGGACACGTAGTCGTCGGCCCCGGCCTTGAAGCCGGTCAGGATGTCTGCCTCGTCGCCTTTGGCCGTGAGCAGGACGATGGCCTGGTTGGGCAGTTCGCGGCGGACTTTTTCGCACAGGGAAAAACCGTCCATGCCGGGCAGCATCACGTCGAGCAGCAGCAGGTCGTAACGGCCGGTGAGGGCCTCGTGCAAGCCGTCCAGACCATTCTCCACGCCCTGGGCGCTGAAGCCGTTGAAGATCAATACGTCCAGCAGGCCTTCAAGGATGGAGGGGTCGTCCTCGACCACCAGGATGTTCGCTTTAGATTTTTTCATGCGCACCGTGTTGTTAGGGTGATTCGTCTCTTTTCTTGTTTACTACACCACGGTCCCTGCCCTTTCAAAGCAAAACTTGTGTAAACGGCGCGGGCCTTCAGTTTGCGATACTTTGAATTGCCATTGATCGAATCTGCGCTAGGGTGTGCTCAAACGTTGGACACAACCCCGCCTGTCGGCACGAGGTGAAATATGAAGAAACATCCCCTGGGAATCGCGCTGCTTATCACAAGTGTTCTGGTGCTCGTCTGTGCTGGGGTGGTCCTGGCCAATCTTCTGGATGCGGCAAAGGCGTCCTCGGGCAGCACGTCTGCCAGGCAGGGCATCGTCACCCTGAACGCCGGACTCACCCAGACCAAGGTGCAGGCTGCGGGCGAATCCACCCTGGGCCTGGCCCTGACCCTCGGCTGCGACAAACTGGACACGACGAGCTTTGCCCCGCGCAATGTCGATCTGGTGGTGGTGCTCGACCGCTCCGGTTCCATGGCCGGGCGCAAGATCGAAGATGCCCGTAGCGCCGTGCTGGAACTGGTTCGAAACCTGGGTCCCGGAGACCGTTTTGCCTTGGTGAGCTATGCCGATGACGTCATCGTCCACGGTTCCCTGACGCCGGTCACCGATCAGACCCGGCCCCTGCTCTCCAGCATGGCCATGTCTATCCGGGCCGGTGGTGGCACCAACCTGAGCGGTGGACTGGCTGCGGGCATGGAACTGCTCGCCCAGACCGGCTACCACCGCAGCGAACCCGGCAGCCGGGGCAAGGTGATCCTCATTTCCGACGGGCATGCCAACCAGGGCATCACTGACCCCCTGGCCCTGGGCCAAATGGCCTCGGGCAGCTATCAGGGAGACTTCAGCTTAACCACTGTGGGCGTGGGCGTGGACTACAACGAGAATCTGATGGGTGTCATCGCCGACCATGGCGGCGGAAACTACTATTTTCTGGAAAACCCGGCCCGGTTTGCTCAGTTGTTCCTGGACGAACTATCCCTGACTCGGGCCGTGGCCGTGCGCAATCTGGAACTGCGCGTTCCCCTGCCTGAGGGCGTCGTCCTGCGGGACGCTGCGGGCTATCCTGTGGAGATGCAGGGCAACACGGTCGTCATTCGCCCCGGCGGTCTGCGTTCCGGCCAGGAGCGGACTATTTTCATAACACTCTCCCTCCTCAATCCCCAACCTGGGAGGCGGTATGATATCAGCGACGTCTCTGCCGCCTTCCAGCGAGGGGAGATCTTCTCCGAGGTTCGGCTCGCGCAGCCACTGAGCGTTGAGGCCGTGGACGACCGCGCCGCCGCCCTTGCCTCCATCAATCCCTTGCTCTGGGAACGTCAGACCGTGCAGGAGGACTATAACCGCTTGCGGGAGGAGGTAAGCCGAGACGTGGCCCAGGGTGACAAGGACACGGCCATGGCCAAGATCCAGCGCTATGAGCAGGAGAAGGGCACCTTGAATGTTCAGGTGAAGTCAGAGGCGGTTGCCGAGAACCTGACCCGCGACCTGGCAGGGCTCAAGCAGAGCGTGGAAGATTCCCTGGCTCCGAGCGCCGCGCCGGAGATGCGCAAGCAAGTCTCCAAGGCGATGCAGTCCGAGAGCTATGACCTGCGCCGGTCCAAGACCAAGTATTAACCTCGTCCCCTCCTTGACGGACACCCCGGGCGGCTCCCCCTTAGCCGTTAACCCCCAGCGGGGTGTTCGAACCACATGCAGGGGCCGTCCGGGTAAGCCGGACGGCCCCACCGGGGGGCAAAAAATATCTCCTCCCACCCTGGACGGTTCCCCGCCGTCCGAAAGCGAAAGAGAGGGCGTCCTGCCCTCTCTTTCGCTTTCGGTGGACACGCCGAAGTACCGTACACATCCAAATCTCCCGCCCCCCCGCATACCCTATCCGGCCCTTGGCTGTGAACCGACCGGAGGCCGGGTCATAATCCCAAAAGTCGAAGCGTACCCAGCGGCCAAAGGGGCGAGGTCCCTTTAAAATCCCATTTGGGTTTAGCGCGTGGGGGCAGTTGCTGGTCAATGGAAAGCGGGGAAAGGGTGTGGGTTAGGGCGTGGCTGTTCGTTCGGGCGAGGGCGGGGTAAAGGTCAGTTCGCCGGTGATCCCGGCCAGCCATTTGAGCAGTTGGATCATGAAATAGAGGGTGGCCAGGGGGAGCAGGGCGGCCTGGATGACGAAGACGATGATCAGGGTCAGCAGGTGGCGGGCATAGTCGGTGGTGCGCTCGGCCAGATGGGTCAGCAACTCCTTCATCTCCGTGGCCCGGTCCAGCAGGTCTTTGCCGTCGTCCTGCTGCATGCCCTGGTTGAGCCGGGTCACTTCCCCGGCGGCAATCTCATATTTTGGGGCCAGGAAGGTGTCGTAGACATACTGGTCAGCTATTGCGGCCAGGGGGATGAGCAGCCGGAGG
>JAHJKV010000216.1 GCA_018822065.1 Pseudomonadota bacterium | reverse complement strand
GTTTTCAAGCGAAGAGGACGATGGGAAAATTACATTTTTGGCACCGATGAGCGTCAAAGCCTTTATTGCCCGTGCGGGAAAGGTTGATCTTTTCGCCCAGGTTGGTTTCACCCCCTTTTTCCCTTCGGCTGACAACGTTTATGGTGCCTATTCATATTCCTCCGGGGGTGGCCTGCAGTATTGGCTCAATGACCGATGGACTGTTTGTGCCTCTTTGCTTTACCGATATCTGACATGGGACCCGTCCTACGATGATGAAAGTTCGAGTGCGCACGGGCTGACGCTGGGCATCATGCTCTTGTACCACCCGGACATGTCTACACGTGGTGGGACCATATTTATTTGGTATTGAAAAAACTGTCCATGCTCGTCCGTGTTGCGAATCTGGCAACATGCCGAAACTGACCTCGCTTCGACAAGGAACTGCAGCCGATGGCCTACCGGACCTGTTCCCGGACCTCCCTGAGGTGCTCCCGCAAACGACGCGCCGGGCGGACTCCCAGCGCACAGTAGACCATCGCCACGGCATGCAGAAGCGCCGTGTTGCTGAGCAGTGGCAGCCACCTGATGGCCGAATACAGCGTCACCACGACCAATAAACCCTGGGTGACGGCGCTCGCCACGACCCACCAGTGCATCGCTCTCTGAGACATCCAGCCGGCGAGGATCCCGAGTGGGGTCAGCGCTGCCACGATGAAAAGGACGCCGGACTCATCCAACTCGGCCAGGACCGACACGTTTGCGTACCGATGGATCAGGACAAAGACGACCGCGGTGATCGTGGAGCCGAAGATTGACAGGGTCCCGCCCGTCACGATGCGTTGTCGGAAGGGTGACTCTTGCAGCGCCCGGTGCAGGAGCTTCTCAATCTCCATAGCACGGGTGGTGCCCGCCTCCCCCTGCGGAAGCATCCCGAGGTACGCGTCACGGGGGTCAGCGGCCGATTTAGAGAAATAGTAGAGTCCGATCAGGAAGACGAAGAGGTTGGCGAGATATCCCGCGGGACCGAACTTGTATTCAAACTGTTCGCCGGCGATACCGTTGATCACCATGAAGATGAATCCGGCCGAGATAATCATCACAAAAAAACCACCGATTCTTTTCGCCATGATCTTCCTTCCCCCGCTCCATGAGAGCGGTTCATCCACACGCGCAATTAAAGCTGGAACCAAACCCGTGCAGGTTATACAAAGGCTGGCGCGACCGCTCTTCCTCGTCGCACTGCATCGAGGAACAGCGATCTAACATCCTGGATTATTTGTTTTTTATTGCGGATTGCTGGTGCCTGACACCAATCTCCTTTCGTGATCCTTTCCCGGTCGCCAGCAGAATAGATCGCCGTCCTGTCGAACGGCGCAAATTTCGGTTCCCACGCTGACCGACGACCAGGTCTCATCGCCTATTTTCCTTGGCGTAGTTTGATCCTTGCCCTCCCCTACACTCATTCCCCAGCAGTACAACCGACCTTCGGCGTTGATTGCGCAGGTGGTGTTGGCCCCTGCTGCGACCGTCTTCCAAGTGTCGTCCCCGATCTTCAGAGGGACTTCTTGGAACGCGCAACCGCTCGTGCAACCCGGAGGAGAGCTCTCGCCATTACCCACCTGCCCGAAATGATTGCTTCCCCAGCAATAGAGGTTTTTGGCAGCGTCGATCCCGCAGACGTGATTGCGCCCCAATGACACGCTGCGCCAAAGCGCGCCCGGGATCTCTTTCGGGGCGTTCACCTGCGTCTTGCGCGTTTTGGCCACGACGCCGTCGCCATTGCTCCCCCAACAGTACAGGCGGCTGCTGGAAGTGATGCCACAGGTGCTGTAGTCTCTCGCGGAAACGGCGGACCAGGTGTTATCGCCGATCTTTGCGGGACTCGGGACGTTTTCGCTCTTCGTTTTTACCCCGACTTGACCGAAGAAGTTCCCCCCCCAACAGAAGAGGCTCTTGTCGGCCTTGATGCCGCAGGCGTGCGAATGGCCCGCAGAAACCATGAGCCAGGTGTCGTCTCCGGACTTCTCGGGAAATCGGCTCCCGGTCTCGAAACCCTCGACACCTCGTCCCAGTTGGCCCGACACGTTGGTCCCCCAGCAGTACAGTTTGCCGTCCGTTTCGACACCGCAGGTGAACCCGGTGCCCACGGCGATCGATCTCCACGCGTCTTTTCCGATGTTTTTTGGTGACTCCTGTGTAAAAGCGTTTTTGTCGATGGTCCCATCGCCTCGTTGCCCGTCGCGATTGTCCCCCCAGCAGTACAGCAAGTTTTTGGAATCGAGGGCACACAGATGATAGCTGTCGAATGACGTCGCCATCCCCACGTCGACGGCGATCCACGCTCTCTTCGGCACGACGGGGGGGGACGGGACGGGGTCCTGCACGGGGCGGGTTGCCTCCGGCTTTTCCCCGATTCCGCCGCGGGAACCGCTGCGCATCAGCATGACGATTCCCACGGGGACCAGGATGACGGCGAGCAGGATCAGAAAAGAGAGACTGGGCCCTCCTCTTCGCG
>JAHJKV010000215.1 GCA_018822065.1 Pseudomonadota bacterium | reverse complement strand
TCACCAGCCCGGCGGTCTTGGCGATGATATCGTTTGCAGAGGCCGGCTTGGTCAGGATGGACCCGGCCCCCAACTCGTGCATGAAGGCGGAAACCCCACGTTCGGCCTCATCAGTCAGACACATGATCTTGGCCGAGGGTGCCGCCCCGGACAGAGCGCGAACAAAATCTGCGCTAGATACTTTTTCCAGATATCGCTCCACCATGACCATGACCGCTACCCCGTTTCGGGTCCTGTCGAGGATGGAACGCAAACCAGACTGCAGGTTCCTATGCTGTTCGACTTCGATTTCCTTGATTCCCAGGGTCTTCTGAAACACGGAACGCACAGACTTGACGAAGAAATCATCCCTGGAGACCAGGAAGAGTTCCCCTTCCTGATCAGAAAAATAATGCCGGACGATAGCGTCTGGATCGTATCCGATCACTCCAGTCTCCCATCCGGTTCAATATAAAGATTATCTAACATTTCCTGAAGGTTGAACGCGGTCAATGGTTTGACCACATACCCCTGGCATCCCTGCCAGAAGGAGGCGCTCATGCTTTCCAGATCGTCTCGCCCCGTGACCATGACGATTTTGGCCGGCTGCAGCCCGTCCTTTTCCTCCAGACGACGCATGCGCTTGACCACCTCCTGGCCCAGCATGTCGGCCATGTTGATGTCCACAGTGATCAGTTCGTAAGGTTCCCCCATGGCATGCGCCTTTTGAAACAACGCAAGACCCGCGGTTCCCCCGTCGGCGACATCGCAGCGTCCATAAGCGGTCAGTAGAATCTCGGCCACGGTGCGAGCCGTCAGTTCATCGTCAATGACTAATATGCGCATTGTCTCTCTCAAAGATGTACAGGAAATGAGTCCAAGAAAATCATCATGCCAAAAGGGCGACGACGGGGCAATACGGAAATAGGACTAAATTGTCTTTGTTGCCCACTTGTCGTGCCCAAATGGAATCAGGGATGGGGATCTGCAAAGGCGTAGCCGTTCTTGCCGGACTTCTTGACCTGGTACATGGCATCGTCAGCCCGCTTGATCAGGGCATCGATCTCCACGCAGGTGCTCGGACAACTGGCAATGCCGATGCTGGCCCCCACGGTCAGTTTCTCCCCGTCAAAACAAATAGGCGCGGAAATGGCCTTGATGATCTTCTCGGCGATGAAGGCGGCTTCACTCTCGGCATGCAGTTCGGCCAGCACCACGAGGAATTCGTCGCCACCGATGCGCGCCACCGTATCGATCTGTCGGACACAAGCTAGCAACCGCTTGGCCACTTCGCGCAACACGGCATCACCGGTATCGTGCCCGTGGGTGTCATTCACGTCCTTGAAGCCGTCCAGGTCCACAAACATGACCACGCTCTGGAGGTTCTTGCGCTGGGCCACGGCAAAGGCAACGCTCACCCGGTCCCGGGCCAGCCGCAAGGTGGGCAAGTCGGTCAGGGCGTCATGGTTTGCCATGTGCAGGATGGTCTCCTGGTCGTGCTTCCGCTCGGTGATGTCCCAGTTCACGCCGGTCATGCGAATCGGCTTGCCCTGCGCATCACGTTCAACGTCGGCCATGGCCAGAATATATCGGACCGTTCCATCGGGAAGGGTAATGCGAAACTCAGTATCAAAGACGGCGTTACCGTCAACGGCTTCCCGGATCAGGTTGATAGCCTGGGCAGCGTCCTCGGGATGCAGGGCCTTGGTCCAGGTTTCAAAGACTGATGTTTCCGTGTGAGGCACCCCATAGAGATCGAACATCTGTTCATCCCAGACCAGATTGTCGGAAGCAATTTCCCACTCCCAGATTCCGATCTTTCCTGCCTTGGCCGCCAGGGATAACCGGGTGGAGAAACGCTTGAGCTCCAGGGCTGTGGCTTTCTGCTCTCGCGCGGCGTTCGCCAGGGCGATGTTCGAAACACGTGCCCGACTGGCCTGCCTGGAGACCTTTTGATAGAGATAGACCACGAAGGAGACGAGCAGGGAAAGGACAAAGCCTACCCCAGCCGCAATATCCGGAACAGTGGCGTGATGCTGCTTGAAAAACACCCCGGTCGGTCGGCAATAGAGGGAAAACTTGTGTCCGAGCACGGTGGTAGTCACGACAGCGTCAAATTCCGTTTGACCAAGATCCTCTTCCCCCAGTTGCTGAAAAGACGTCTCGCCATCCACCTCAACGATGATGGTGTATTCGTTCATCGCAGCTTTAACCCCATGATATTGCAGCACATGCCCAAGCCATTGATCGACATTGAATACGGCGGAAATAAAACCGTCAAACCGGCTCCCGATGTAGATCGGGAAATAGACGATCAACCCCTTGTCGCCCTGGATAAGATCGATCGGAGGCGTCATGAGCAGCTTGTTGCCATTCCTGGACTGCTCCAGGGTCGTCCGTCGCTTTTCCTCAAAGCCCAGATTCAGGTTCAACGCCTTTTCGTTTCCCCACAGGGGATAGATCCATCGAACGTAGAAATCCTTGTCAACCCAGGCAATGCCCTGAAAACCCGGCAGGTCTTCATGGTAGGCCTGGGCATCGGCCAGGAACTCCTCCTTTGGGGTACCGCCCCGCACCGACCAACGATTGGCGATGCGCCGGAGCGCAGGAATGCGAGAGGCCATGTCAGCCTCAATTCCCTCGGAGTACTTCTGGGCCTGTGCCAGCACTGATGCATGCCTGTTTTCGCGATCCCTCCCCCTCAGTTCCAACCAAAAAATAAGCACAAAAACACAGAGTATTGCCCCGAT
>JAHJKV010000214.1 GCA_018822065.1 Pseudomonadota bacterium | reverse complement strand
TGCAACTCCAACCGACCGTCGTCCAGGAGTAATACATCGCCCTGTGACACGTCCTTGTACAGTTCCGGATAGGTCAACCCCACCCGGTCCTGAGTGCCCGAATCCAGAGGTGTTCCCGCGTCGAGGGTGAAGGTCTGGCCTGGTTCGAGAATGATGCTTGTGCCCTGAAAGCCGCCGATACGAATCTTTGGTCCCTGCAAGTCGGCCAGCACGCCCACGGTACGGCCAAGTTCGGCAGCGACCCGGCGAACCTCGGTGGCCGTGGATACGTGCGAGGCGGGTTCGCCGTGGGAAAAGTTCAAACGCACCACATCCGTCCCGGCTGTCAGGAGCTGACGCAGGGCCTCTCCTGAACTGGTGGCCGGACCGATGGTAGCCACGATCTTGGTACGTCGCATGGTGCCATTCATCGCTCTTGCCTCAGAATGCCCTGCTCTTGAGCATGTCCACCGCAGGCAGGGAACGCCCTTCCAGCATCTCCAGGAAGGCCCCGCCTCCGGTGGAGATGTAGGAGATGCCGTCGGCCACGCCGTACTTGTCGATGGCGGCCAGGGTGTCGCCTCCCCCGGCGATGGAAAAGGCGCTGCTTCCGGCGATGGCCGTGGCCAGGGCCCGTGTTCAGGCCCCGAAATGGTCAAACTCGAACACCCCCACCGGGCCGTTCCAGAAGATGGTCGAGGCCTCGGACAACAGTTCCGCATAGTTCCAGGCTGTCCTCAGCCCGATGTCCAGGATCATCTCATTGGGCTGGATGTCCCGGGCACGTCGGGTGCGCCCATGTGCAGACGGAGAGAACGCATCGGCGCAGACTAGGTCGATGGGCAAGGGGATGTGGACATTTTTCGCCATGGCCTTTGACATGATGGTCCGGGCCTCCCCGAGCAGGTCGGGTTCATGGAGGGACGAGCCCACGCCATGCCCGAAGGCGGCCAGGAAAGTGTTGGCGATGCCGCCCCCGAGGATGAGCACATTCACCCGGTCGATCAGGGAATGGAGCACATTGAGTTTGGTAGACACCTTGGAACCGCCGACAATGGCTGCCACCGGACACTTGGGAGCGGCCAGCGCCGAACTAATGACATCCAGTTCGCGGGTCAGCAGCGGTCCGGCACAGGCCACCGGAGCGTACTCGGCCACGGCATGGGTCGAGGCATGGGCCCTGTGAGCCGTGCCAAAGGCGTCCATGACAAAGACATCGCACTTTCGGGCCATGCACCGTCCCAGTTCAGGATCATTGGCAGTCTCCCCTTCTAGGAAGCGAACATTTTCGGCCAGGGTCACGCCAGGGTTCGCCGTGGCTCCGCTCCCAGGCCAGTCCGAGATCAGGGGTACCGGGATGCCGAGGAGCCCGGACAACGTGTCTGCCACGGGTCGCAGGGAATATCGGATCTCCACCCGGCCCTCCTGCGGTCGTCCCAGGTGCGAGAGGATGGTGATCCTGGCCTTGGTAGCCAGCAGGTGCCGCAGGGTGGGCAACGCCGCCCGGAGGCGGGCATCGCTGGTCACCCGACCGTTTTCCACCGGCGCATTGAGATCCATGCGCACGAGCACCTGTTTCCCGGCGCAATCCACTTCGTTCAGGGTCAGAAAATCTCTGGAGCGCAGGGGAGCCGATGCGCTCTTTGATGTGGTTATGTCTTGCAGGCAGGTCATTTCAACATCTCCCGTACGGTCTGCGTCACCCGTTCGGGGGTGAAACCAAAATGCTTGAAGAGCTGGTCTCCGGGGCCGGACTCGCCGTAGCGGTCGAGGCCGATGACGGCGCCGTCCATTCCTACATAGCGGTGCCATCCGACCGTTGACCCCGCCTCCACGGCCAGCCTGGTCCGCACCGCCGGAGGCAGCACGGAGTCACGCCATTCTGCACTCTGCTGCTCAAAGACCTCCACGCAGGGCATGGACACCACTCGGATGTTTCGCCCCTCCCTGGCCAATGCCTCGGCAGCGACCATGACCAATCCCACTTCCGACCCGGTGGCGATGAGGATGGCCTCGGGCGTGCCCTCGCAGTCGCGCAGGACGTATCCGCCGCGCTGGATGGCAGTCAGGGTAGCCTCGTCCCGCTGCTGGTGCGGCAGGTTCTGGCGGGAAAAGATCAGACTGG
>JAHJKV010000213.1 GCA_018822065.1 Pseudomonadota bacterium | reverse complement strand
ATATCGGCGCGCATCACACCCCGAGCAAAGGGCACCTGGAGTGCCAGGGACTGATCATCGGCGACGGCCGCATCTGGGCCATTCCGGAACTGGATGGCTCCATGGAAGGCGTGGAACTTTCACACGAGGCAAGCGTCGGAAAGATTGCCCAGAACGAGATCGAATACCTCATGGCCAGGGGCATGGATGAGGACGAGGCCACGGCCACCATCGTTCGGGGTTTCCTGAATACTGACATCATGGGATTGCCGCACAAGTTGCAGATTGCCATCGACAAGCAGATCGAGGAGTTGCAGAACAGCGACGCCATGTAAACGGAAGAGGAACATGAAAAGACTGAAGCAGCTTCTGGAAGGGTTCGAGCGCTTTCAGCGCACATTTATTAAGGGTAATTCGCGTCTTTTCGACCGGTTACGCGACGGCCAGAGGCCACAGATCATGGTCATTGGATGTTCGGATTCCCGTGTTGCCCCGGCACTTTTATTCGACTGTGAACCCGGCGACATCTTCGTGGTTCGCAATATCGCCAATCTTGTCCCGCCCTATGAACCTGACGACCGGCGTCACGGCGTGAGCGCGGCCCTGGAGTATGGGGTCAAGGCCCTTGAAGTGACTCACATTGTCATCCTTGGGCATTCCAAATGCGGTGGCATCTGCCAGCTCATGACCTGCATCCCCCAGGGCGAGGAGGCCGAATTCATCGACAAGTGGGTGGATATCGCAGCTCCGGCGCGGGAGGCGGTTTTGGCCAAGATGCCAGACGCGAGTTCCGACGATCAGCTGCGTGCCTGCGAACAGGCAGCCATCCTGGTCTCCATCGACAACCTGCTGACCTTCCCCTGGATCGAACGTCGGGTCATGGCTGGGGAACTGACCATCCATGGCTGGTATTTTGACATCGAAACCGGAGAGTTGTTCACCCATGATCCGGACATGGACGAATTCGTGCCCATGGTCCCATCTGACCGCACTGTTTCCTCGCGCTAACCAGACTGGGCATGGTTTCCTAAAGAGAATGGAGACCAAGATCTAGCAGTAACCAACCCCGTTCTTGCCTGATTTCTTGATTGCATACATGGCCTGATCCGCGCGGGCGGTCGCCACATCAAGGGTATCATCGGTGCGGTATTGTGAAATACCACAACTGACCGTTACCTTTGGATCACACCAATCCAGGTTCTCCTGTTGGGGCAGGTTCTCGGCCTCCACGGCGGCGCGTATGCGTTCGGCGGCTGAACGAGCCTGGGCCAGCTCTCCTTCCACCAGGACGATGAACTCGTCGCCCCCCCATCGGGCCACAACATCGTTGGTACGTACGGTCTTCAAAATCACATTTGCCACGTTCTTTATCAGCATATCACCACTGAGATGACCGAGTTTGTCGTTCACCAGCTTCAAACCGTCAATGTCGATCATCACCAAAGAAAAATCGATGGAATACCGCTCATTTCTGTGCAAAGCGCGTTCGAATTGAGCCGCGAACTCTCGACGGTTTGCAACACCGGTAAGTTCATCCGTGGCGGCGATATATTCCAGCCGGCTTTGGAAATGGTTGACGGTGAATATGGAGATGAAAAGGATGATCAAAGAGGCTGCTAGGCCGATCAGAAGGCTGCGGATCAAGTTGCCACGTGCAGAGGATAGAACACCTGCTTCGTCCTGTTCAACCAATAAAAACCAATTAAATTCAGGTATATATTTGACAGAAAGCAATATGTGGCGACCGTCTCGATCAAATTCAAATTGTCGGGGATCTTTGCGGGAGTGAGGACCTCATCAACTTTGGTCCCAAGATGTTGCCATAAAGCCGGTGCATTGGTATGGATGAGCGTTTTGTTGATATGCACCTGGATTTGGCCATATTCATCGACCATGTATATCTTTCGGTCGTATTTGCGCTGGTACCGTTTGAGCAGTTTGGTCATCTGATTCATCTCCAAACCGACGCCCGTGACACCCAGGAGATTTCCCTTGGTGTCTTCCAGGCGGTAGTTGATGAAGATGGTCAGCTTGTTGTCAGCAGCCTCATTGGTGTCCACGTCCAAGGCGTATTCCTGCCCGGATTTGACGAAATCAAAGAACCAGACATCATGTTCATCGTCACTGCTGATTTGTTTCAGAATCCCTTTTGGATAGAAGTAGTTTTTTGTGATGTTTGAGACAAAGAATGCGGCGAAAAAACCGTATTTGTTTTGGATGCGCTGCAGATAGCGCTCCAACAACTCGGAATTATGTTCTCCAGCCAGGGACCAATCACGTAGAAAGGTGTCATTGGCCATGAGCGAGGAGACGTTGATGGGCTTCAGGAGATCGGTGTGGATTTCCGAGTAGATGTTTTCACTGGTCAAGGGCAGGGAGGAGGTCAAGACTTCACGGCGGATGGACTCGCGTGAAACCCGATAGTTGATGACCGAGCTTACCACGAAGGAGGTGACAAGTATCAGACTCAGGATGATGATGAGTCGCAATTTGATCGAAATTTGAGACATGCTGATGCTCCAGATACTAATAAAATCATGGTACCTGCTCACATGGGTAGGGGCAAGTGGAACGTACTATCTTGTTAAAATATACTGATATTGCTAGGAAAATATATATGGTTACGGTTGCCTTGCGGAAAGGATGCGGGTAGAAAAAATACATGCCTTCGTACCGAACGCATATCTTTGGCGGGATCATTGTGGCCGGGGTTTGCACCCTGGTGCTCCTGCACTTCGGAATCATGGAAGCTGATTGGCAGCGTCTTGTCTCCCTGGCCGGAGTCTGCGTGCTGGGAGCGTTGTTTCCCGACATCGACACCGACTCCAAGGGACAGACCCTGTTTTACGCAGCTTTTCTGGCTGTGGATGGCTGGCT
>JAHJKV010000212.1 GCA_018822065.1 Pseudomonadota bacterium | reverse complement strand
TGGTTTGGGTCACTTTACCAACCGGCGAATAGCTGGGATCTCCATCATGGGACATGAAGAAATGGCATGCCTCGGAGCACATACCGCAACGAACGCATGTCTCTGCATATACCTTGAGCTTTGCGCCAGTTTCGCCTGCTATAAACTTGAGAAACGCTTCCTGTATGGATTTTGGAGTCAGCTTGGCAATGCCTTCACTGAGCCCTACGTCTTCAATTTTTCTATCGTATTTTTTCACGGAATTATATCTCCTTGAGCCTGGCGGTTACCAGTCTTTGCAGTTACGCACCCCACCAAATTCACTGCCCATGTAGGCGCGAGTGAACACGGCAAAGATGGCATGTGCAAGACGAGTGAAAGGGATAAGGGCCAGCCAAGCCAGGCCGCAAAGGATATGCAGCACGATCATGACCTGGTAGTTGAAGATCTGGTGATAAGCCAAGAAACCCGTAATGAACGGGGAAACGACCAGCAGGAGAACCCACCAGTCCTTGGCCTCGGTCACAAACTTGACCCTCTCGTAGAACAGCCGCCGGACCGCGAAGAAC
This sequence comes from Pseudomonadota bacterium, assembly GCA_018822065.1. Taxonomy (GTDB): domain Bacteria; phylum Desulfobacterota; class Desulfovibrionia; order Desulfovibrionales; family Desulfovibrionaceae; genus JAHJKV01. Next base: position 2,473 of record JAHJKV010000212.1, on the reverse strand, counting down.
AGGCAAGCCGCCAAGACGACCAGCGTCAGGTAGTCAGCATACACGTCCGGGATGGTCCAGAAGAACTCGATGCCAAACCAATCCTGCCACAACATCGCATGCGCCGAGAGGAAAATGGGCAGCGCGATTATGCAGATATGGAAGGTGAAGGTCACGATGGTCACCAGGGGGTTGTTCTTCCAACCCAGCGCCAGGAAGGGAACCAACCAAGCAAACATGGACCGGAGACCAAAGCCCCAACTCATGTATGCATAGCTGGTCCTGTCCTTGGTGGCGAACTTGTTCCACATGTATCCAATGCGGTAGATCGCACCCAGGATGAAAATGGCCCAACAAATCCAGGCCACAGGACCAGTAATCAAGCTATATATAGTGTGCATGGCGCCCCCCTAGAATTGGTTGAGGGGAGCGACAATACGCTCCACCTTGCCATGAGTTGCGCCCTTGATCAGCACCATGGACGAATCTGGGGAAAATACCGGATCAAAACAACGATCAAACCCTTCAGTATAGGGCTTGCCGTTCATAACCACGACCCAATCGGCTCCCTTCCTGCCCCGGATAGCAACGTTGTTGGAGTCCGGGCTGAAAACCGGAGCAAAGAGCATGTCGTAATCACCGCCCACGAGCTTACCGTCCACGACGACGCCGTATGTCTCTTTCCCTGTCTTCACGACCACGGCAGCGCGCTGCCCATCGGGACTCATCACCAGGTCACGAACCACCGGGAAGGTGGCCGACCACGGTGCCTTGTTCTTTATCACGGTAAACTTACCAAAGTCCGTAGCGCAAATGGCAAAGAGATTGGAGCCGTCGGCATTGAACTGGGGCTGCCACAATTGGGTCCATTTGGCATCCCAAATCACTTGCCCGTCCTTGGCCATGCCCCATTTGCCACCCAGACGGACCGGAGCAAAGACTTCGCCCGTAATCGGGTGGAACAGCGGTTCCCAGACACACTGGAAATTGTTGTCCCAGACCTTTCCGTCAACGGCAATGGAATAGTCGGACAATGTGCGGCGCACCTGGCAGGCCACGCTGGAACTGTCCGCGTTGAAGCACGGAGTATAGCAGTTCATGAACACTTCACTCCAAGCCTTCCCATCCACGGCAATGGAAAACACGCCGCTTTTGAACGCTCCGATGTCAGCAGCAGCCGTTCGTTGAACCTGAACGGCACACGCTGTCGAGGAACCGTCGGGGCTCAAGACGAAGTTGTTGGCATTTTCGTACAGGGTTTCCCAGATTTCACCGTCAACACTCATTCCGTACTGCATATCCTGCTGCACTGCACAAGCGATCTTTCCGGCGGCAAATTTATGGTCCCAAACAAAACCATACCCCTCGGGCCAGGACTCGCCGTCAACTGCCAGCGTCCACTCCATGTCCGCTGAAACGGTGACCACTAAGCGCCCATCAGGAGTAAACTTGGGAGTAATTGCCTTTTCATAGCGATTCTCCCAGAATTCATCATTGACGTACACACCGAACTCGGCATCATCGGTGCATGCGACGCACCCTGCTTTCTCGCCGTCCGGGCTTGCAAATAGTTCTTCCAACCACTGGACCTCTCCGGATATCTTGGTCGTATCGCATACGACAGATTTACCGGGATCCCAGCTCCATCCACTGGTGTCCTGCATCGCTCATGCCTCCAAACTGATATGTATACCGTCACGAGATCGGATTATCTAACCCAACCTCAGCCCTGCACAAGAAACTCAGCCCGTATCCGCTCCTCCGTCAGGAGCGGTACTCGTATAATTTCCAAAACATTATACAAAATTTTCCCTCCAAGGGAATGATTATTTATAAATAAACCAATTTACTACCGTAACGGTCTACAATACCGACGAAGGCCAAACTCGTCAGTCTAAAACAATTCAACTTACTCTTTTGTTTAATGTTTTACACCCGAATTGCCCTGTTTGCTTTTCCAAGACCACCGCTAGGAAAATCTCTATCAGCCGTTTTTTTTGTCTTTTCCTCCCTTGGCTTGCAGTCAGAACGGCGAACTCATCACCGTGTTCGTCATTTCCCATAAGGTTTGATACCTTTTCCTGCTGCATGTATGATCTATTAATGCTCCGGAATCGTTTCTGGCGTCAGGTTTGAGGGAGCGTGATCGCTACCATCCGGCGTTCCGGAGACATCTTCCTCCTCCAAGCATAATTCTCCCCACTACAGTGCCAGAACCGCTGACGCGCAACTCCCTTGGGCTGATCCGTGTCGGTATGGAAAAACCTGGAACACCAAAACCCCTCCGCGCAGGTGCGTGGAGGGGTTTTGGTGAAGCGTCTTTCCCCTGGCAAGAGGGGGACGCACTTCAAGGAGGAACCGGGATCAGTCCGGCAGTTCGATGCGCCTGCACAGACGGCTGAAGTCCACGGACTGGGCCACGAGCTGGGCCCCATGGGTAACCTTGAGGGTGTCGCGCAGCTTGTGGCGCGAGAGGATGCCCTCCATCTTCTTG
>JAHJKV010000211.1 GCA_018822065.1 Pseudomonadota bacterium | reverse complement strand
GCAACGAAGACGCCTTCCAAATGATGGACCGCTTCCGGACCGCCGCAGGACCGGAAGCCGACCTCCAGACCCTGGCCCGCGGCATCAACGTGGTCGGGCTGGAATCCCAGTCCTCCGACGTCATCAAGCTGCATGCGGAACTCTTCGCCAAACACGGCATCACCACCATCCGCAACTTCGACGCCTTAAACGACGTCCACAACCTCGACTACTCTGGCCGCTGTATCAAGGACGCGGGGCTCAAGCATCAGATTTCCATCTCCATGATGGAACTGCCCCCCGGCTGCACCGGTGCCCACGACGCCGAATTCTACGAGATGACCTTAAAGCGCATTCTGGAGGCGGAGATTCCCTTTGACTCCATCTGCTTCAAGGACGCCTCGGGCACCTCCACCCCGAGCAAGGTGCACGAGACAATCAAGCGGGCAAAGAAAATCCTGCCGCCGGAAATCCTCCTCGACTTCCACACCCACGAGACCGCAGGCATCTCCATCGCCTGCTACCTGGCTGCCCTGGAGGCCGGGGCAGACGCCATCGACCTCTCTATGGCCCCGCTCTCGGGCGGCACCTGCCAGCCGGACGTGGTCACCATGTGGCACGCCCTGCGGGGGACCGACTTTGACCTGGATGTGGACATCGACAAGGTCATCGAGGCCGAGAATATCTTCAAGGAGTGCATGGACAGCTATTTCCTGCCGCCCGAGGCCAGCCGGGTGGAACCCACCCTGCCCTGGTCCCCCATGCCCGGCGGCGCCCTCACGGCAAACACCCAGATGCTCCGTGACAACGGCATCCTGAACAAGTATCCGGCCATCATCGAGGCCATGGCCGAGGTGGTGCGCAAGGGGGGCTTCGGCACTTCGGTGACGCCCGTGAGCCAGTTCTATTTCCAGCAGGCCTTCAACAACGTCATGCTCGGCCCCTGGAACACCATTGCCGAGGGTTTCGGCAAGATGGTCCTCGGCTATTTCGGCCGAACCCCGGTTCCGCCCGACCCGGAAATCGTGCAGCTCGCCTCCCGCCAGCTCGGCCTGCCGCCCACGGACAAGACACCGCTCGAACTCAACGACGCAGACCCCACCAAGGGCCTGGCCGTGGCCCGGAAACTGCTTGCCTCGGCTCACATCATGGAGACGCCGGAAAATCTCTTTATCGTCGCCACCTGCAAGGACAAGGGGATCACCTACCTCAACGGCGAGGCCAAGCTCGGCATCCGCTACAAGACCGAGGTCGAAGCTGCCACCCCCGGAGAACCTGACGCCTTTGGACGCTACCAGGTCACGGTCAATGGCCGGAGCATGGAAGTGACCCTGAAAGACGGCAAGGCCACGGTGGACGGCAAGAGCTTCGAGGTGAAGGTGGAACCCGGCCCACTGCGAGAGGCCGACCAGCCTTCCGTGCCAGCCATACCGACCGCTGTGGCCGCACCTGCTTCCTCTGGAGCCGAGATCATCTCGCCCATGCCGGGGGCCGTGGTGCGCATCCTGAAAAAGGCGGGTGAAAACGTCGCCCTGGACGAGCCTATCCTGGTGATCGAGGCCATGAAGATGGAGGTGGAGGTGCGCAGCCCGGCCGCAGGCAGGCTCACCACCCTGTCCGTCTCCCTGGGTGCCCAGGTGGCAGAAGGCCAGGTTCTGGCATTGGTGGGGACATGAACATGGTCTCAGGTCTGGACACGGGCGTGCATAATATCATCAACGGATCCGGCATCCCCATCGCCCTGACCGGCATGGGCGTTGTCTTTGTGGCCCTGCTGCTGGTCAGCCTGTTCATCGCCCTGCTGCCGCGGGCATTGCGTTTTTTGGAGCAACGGTTCCCGGAAGCCCTGGCCACCACGAGCGAGGCCACGGTCACCCTGGCCACCACCCAGGGCACGGATGAGGTCATGATCGCCGCCGTAGTTGCTGCCGTGGCCCATTCGACATCAACCGGGCAGCGGGGGTAGCATGGACATCGTCCAAGGTTTCCTCTCTTCCACCGCCTTTTCCATGCTGAGCTGGGGCAACCTGGTCATGATCCTGGTTGGCCTCTGTTTCATCAGCCTGGCCATCCTCAAGGAATTCGAGCCCCTTTTGCTCCTGCCCATCGGCTTTGGCTGCATCGTGGGCAACATCCCCTCTGTGGCGGGCATGCAGATCGGCGTCTACGACCCTGGATCGGTGCTTTCCTTCATCTATTTCGGCGTGTCCAAAGGCATCTTTCCTCCGCTCATCTTTCTCGGCATCGGGGCCATGACCGACTTCTCGACCATGCTCTCCAACCCCAAGCTGGTGCTCCTTGGCGCAGCGGCCCAGGTGGGCATCTTCCTAACCCTCATCGGCGCGCTCTACCTCGGGTTCACCCCCCAGGAAGCAGCAAGCATCGGCATCATCGGCGGTGCGGATGGTCCTACGGCAATCTTCCTCTCCGCCAAGCTCGCGCCCCAACTCCTCGGGGCCATCGCCATCGCGGCCTATTCGTACATGGCCCTGGTCCCGGTGATCCAGCCGCCCATCATGCGCCTTTTGACCTCGCGCGCGGAGAGGCTCATCCGCATGCCCGCCCTGCGCCAGGTTTCCAAACGGGAGCGGATCATCTTCCCCATCGGCGCGTTTCTGATCACCGCGCTCATCGCTCCCGGCTCCATCACCCTGATCGGCATGCTCTGCTTCGGCAACCTGCTCAAGGAGTCCATGGTCACCGAACGGCTGGCGGCCACGGCCCGGAGTGCGCTCATCGACATCGTGACCATCCTGCTCGGATTCTCGGTGGGCGCATCTACCCAGGCTCAGACCTTTCTCAGGCCACAGTCGCTTTTGATCTTCGGGCTGGGGGCCCTCTCTTTTGCGGTGGCCACGGCAGGCGGCGTTCTCTTCGCCAAATTTATGAACCTGTTTTTGACAGACAAGATCAACCCCCTGATTGGAGCGGCAGGCGTCTCCGCTGTTCCGGATTCCGCACGTGTTGTCCAGATCGTTGGCCGGAAGGAAGACCCCACAAATCACCTGCTGATGCACGCCATGGGGCCAAATGTAGCAGGCGTTATAGGGTCTGCTGTGGCGGCCGGAATACTGTGGTCAGTGCTTGCAAATTAGGGTATGGGTCTCGGCACTGGGATGGGGAGCAGTTACACTTTCGTTACTTTTTCATGACGATGAAGGAGCTTTGGGAGCATGGCAAGCCAATCGACGTTTGAATATTACAAAAATGACCTTTCCAAAATACCCCCGGTACGAATGATCGCGGACACGCTGATCCTCGACAAAAAGGTTCGCACCGTCAGCGCCGCAGAAGCCTATGAACTGGCCAAGGCGCAGTGGGATGTCCAGGATACGGACCTGCCCATCTACCCGACCGCGGCCAAACGCCTTGGCCTGCCCAAGGGTGCCACGGTACTGAACAACTGCCACGGCCGCGTCGTTGGACGAACAGCTCAGGCCCGGCGCTTCTACCACGATCTCGGCAAGGACAAAGCCAAGGTCATGGGTGACCTGCGAGAGGCCGTTGCCGAAATGCAGCAGCGCCCGCTCATTAAGGCCGAAGGCATCGTCGGCCTGGACAACGACCTGATGATCAAGGCCACCATCCTCGGCGGCGAGGACGATGCGGCCAATATCTATAACTGGCTGGTCAACTTCACCCCCTTTGACGAACTTGCCGACGAGTATGCAAAGAGTGCCAAGTTGCCCATCCAGGACATCCTGATCATCGGCGACAATCTCTGGCGCAACGATGACCCCTACTACCACAACCTGGGCAACCCGATGCTGGCGCTCCTCGATGTGGACGCCAATGTCATCTTCAACTTCGGCATGCGCTACTTTGGCGAGCGCAAGAAGGGCACCCTGACCCTGGCCTGGAACTCCGGCCTGCGACTGGGCATGGCCGCTTGCCACGGCGGGATCAAGGAAATCGATTTTTCCGGCTGCACAGGCCCGGAAAAGAAAGTGGGCAAGCGCTCGGTCGCTTTCTTCGGCCTGTCCGGCACGGGCAAGAGTTCCCACACCAACTCCATCGACAACGAAGGCACCTTGCCCAAGGGGTTCACCAAGGTCGTGCTACATGACGACGCCTTCCAGATCGACATCAAGAACAAGCTTTGTCGCGTCTGGGAACCCACCCTCTTCGACAAGACCGACTCACGCCCCCTGGGGCACCCGGACTGGAACTATTTCATATCGGTCATGAATCACGGCCAGGTCATGGTGGACGGCAAGAACCTGCCCATAGGCCAGGACCTGCGCAACGGCAATGGACGCGCCCTGCTCGACCGCGACCTTCTGGGCAAATGGGTCAACCGCTGCGCCTTCCCCGAGATCATGGTCTGGCTGATGAAGGACACATGCCTGCCTCCCATCCTCCGCTTCACCAACAACAATCTGGCCGTGGCCATGGGCGCGGCGCTCATGACCAAACGCAATGTGGCCGAGAATGTCAGCGAGGAAGAACTCAAGAAACTCGTCTTCGTGCCCTTCGCCAACCCCTTCCGGGTCTACCCCCTGTGGAAGGACGTGGAAGCCTTCCTCGACGTCTTCGACAACGGAGCCACCGGCTATGCCTTCAACTCCATGGGCTTCTGGAATACCGGCCCCGAGGAGGTGCAGGCCATCCCCCTGAAGACCTCCATCACCCTGCAGACAGCCATCCTCACGGACAAACTGCAATGGGAGGACTGGAAACTCCTGCCCGGCTCGCAGATTCCCACCAAGGATTCCGTGGATGCGCTCCTGCCCGGCTTCTACGACACGTACTCCATCGACAACGTCAGCAACCGGGCCGACTACATCAAGACCTTGGGAGACCGTTTTGCCCAGCGCAGAACCTTCCTGGAATCCACGGATCTGACTGAGAAACCGAAACTATTGGAAAGCCT
>JAHJKV010000210.1 GCA_018822065.1 Pseudomonadota bacterium | reverse complement strand
CGCGTGTTTGACGTGCCCGCATCTGACGCCTTCCTGATCACCGACCGCCGCCGCCAGATGGACCAGCTCTTCGAACCCGACTCCGAAATCGTGACCTACGACAACCCCGAGGAGATCCCGGAACTGGTGGCCCGATACCTCAAGGACGAACTCGCCCGGAAAAAAGTCGCCAAGGCCGCGAAACAACGCATCCTGGCCGAACACACGTACGAACACCGCATCGAAAAGCTGCTGGCGAAGATGCGCACCCTGTTCGGATAGCCCATGAACAAGCCTATCCTCGTCCTTCAGATGCAGCGCATGGGCGACTTGATCCTCTCCTTTCCGCTGTTTTTGTGGCTGGAACGCGAGTTTCCAGGCCGCGAAATCTGGGTACTGGCCGAAAAAGCGTTCTCCAAGCCACTCATGCCCATCAGCCCCAAGGTGACCTACTTCCCCTGGGAGGGAACGCAATTTCTGCTGAAACATGAATTCGAGCTGGTGCTGAACCTCTCCATCCGCGAGGAGGCGGCGCTCTTGGCTGGCCAGGTCCGGGCCGGGGCCAAGTTCGGGCCGGTGCAGGACGGCGCCGGCCGCTATGTCCGGGGGGCCTGGCAACTCTACCGCGCCTCGCTGGTGCGAAACAACCGCTTCAACCGGTTCCACTGGGCCGACCTGAACGCCCTCGACGTAATCCCGCTCACGCGCATGGCAAAAACCGTATACTCCCCGCCCCGCACCCTCACCGAGGACAAGCCGCAGGTGGGGCTCTTTCTCGGTGCCAGCGACCCCGCCAAACGACCCGCAGCCGCCTTTTGGGCGCAACTCTGCGCCGAGTTGGTGGAGCGCTCCATTCGCCCGGCCCTCTTCGGCGGCCCGGCGGAAAAGGAACTCGGAGCCGAGGTGGTACGTCTGTTCGGCAGACCGGTGGCAAACTTCTGTGGCTCCTTCGGCCTGGACCAGCTCACCCGGGCCATGCACACCCTGGCCCTCTTCGTCTCGCCCGACACTGGCCCCATGCACCTAGCTGCCTGGACCGCCTGCCACACCCTGAACCTCTCCATGGGCAACGTGAATCCCTGGGAGACCGGCCCCTTTACTCCGGGCCACGCCGTCCTGCGGGCCGACATTTCCTGCGCTCCAGGCTGCTGGGAGTGCACCCGCGACCAGCTTTACTGCCATTTCCCCTTTGATCCACCCGCCATCGCCGCGCTGATCACCAGAATCGCCAAATCCCCCCAGGGAGACACGCCCACCACCCCGCCTCCAGGCCTCACCCTGGCCACCACAGACCGTACCGACCAGGGGGTGTTCCATCTTCATATGAAAGGAACCGAGAAGCAGGACGAACATGGACTGATCGCCGCCTTCTGGCACGCATTCTTCGGCTGGCGCCTGAAACTCTGGGGCGAAGACCAGGCCGTGGACGCCGCTCGAACCCTGGCTGCCCGGGCCCCCGAAGCCGCCAGCAGCCTGGCCGCCCCCCTGCCCGGACTCTTTCGGGACTTGAAGGCCGGACTGACCCGGGGTAGATCCCCCGAACTCTGGGAACGGTCGCCGGAGATCATTCGTCCGCTCACCGGCTGGGCAGAGCTCCACCTCCGCAACGAAGACGCATCCCCCGAGGCCTTCAAGACGCTTCTTGAAAGCCTCGAAGCGCTTCGTAGCGTAACCGCCGACTGAGCCAAAAGTTCCGCCTCCCGGCAAAAAACTCCCCTTTTACCACGGCCTCTCTCTTTCCAACTCACTGAAAATACACACACGTCAATTTGGCACACCCTTTGTATTCCATCACGCAAAGGAGTGTGCCATGCAAGATATTCCCGCCATCGAATCCAAGAGCCAAGATAGCCTTGACCTTCTGGGTCATACCTCATGGGATACTGGTTCCATAGATCAGGATGTCTTTGCTGGTTTCTTGGATTACCAGGCGAACATTGTTCGTGACGAGAAGGCGTTCGCGCCTGCCCCAGTGCTGACGCAGCCTCTGGTGCAAAGTGTGACCACCGCCACCGACCTCACCAACAAGACCATGCCCGAAAGCGCCCAGACAGTGTTCGAGAGCAAGGACACCTTGAAGGACATGAAGAATGTCCCCGTGGACAACGAGAGCTTCCAGGCCATGAAGCCGCAGCTCGAGAAGTACGGACTGAACAAGGAAGAGATCAAGGCGCTCGAAGACAAGGTCAACAGTGAGGAAGGGATGACCTGGGGCAACCTGGTCACCTTCATCTCCGCAAAGATGGCGGAAGTGAGCAAGGCCACTGAACTCTCTGCCGAGCAACGCCAGAAGCTGATGACCTTCTTCCAGAAGCTCGGCTTCTCTGCTCCGGAATCCGAACGCATGGTCGGCGACCTGGCCCTCGGCAAGACCGACCAGGTCATGCAGGCTGTCAACAAGCAACTCACGACGCTCCCCCAGGACAAGCTGGCGGGCATCGACAAGAACGAACTCCAGGCCTTCCTGGAACAAATCAAGCAGATCGAGGGCGATGCCAAGGCCAAGGAACTGGGCCTGGTGCGCGTGGTCGGCAAGGCCATGGAAAACGCCATGGACAGAGCCCGCCGCATGGCACAGCTGAATGCGGACACCAAGAATGCGGATGCGGGTGAACCTCTGGCGGCCAAGAATCTGGCCGAAGCGGTCAAGGCCAAGGCCGAAACCTCCATCAACCGGGTCGAGAAGTATCTGGAAGACTCCCCCGCAGCCGAACAGGCCCGCAAGGCCGCCAAGGACGCGGAAAAGCTGCTGGAAACCCTCTCGTCCGAAGATCGTCTCAAGGTGGCTGCGAAGGATGCGGGCGAAAACGTGGCCAAGGGACTCAAGTTTGGCGAAAACAAGGATGCCGACACCTTCATGAAGCAGGACAACAAGTCCTCGGACAAGTCATGGAACGACTTCTTCCAGAAGCTCAAGCTTGCTGATTCCGAATCAGTCACGACCCTCAAGGCTGACAACGCCAAGGGATTCGCCGACGCGCTGAATACCACCAAGGCAGACTTGAGTTCGACCAAGCCCTGGGCAAGAACTGCCGCCCCCCAGATCATCAAGCAGGTGGATCAGGCGATCCTGAAGAGTCTCACGGGCGGAGGCAAGCGTCTGACCCTTCAGCTCAGCCCGGAACACCTCGGCTCGATCAACGTGGCGCTCACCGTAAAGAACTCGGAAGTTTCCGCCACCATCCGTGCAGACAACCATGAGGTGGCCAGGATCATCACCGACCAACTGGAATCCCTGCGCCAGTCCCTGGAAGATCAAGGCCTGAAGGTGAGCAAGCTTGAGGTGCAGACCCAGCTTCCCAACCACGACAACAGTTCCTGGCAGGGCATGGCGAACCAGAATAAGAATTTTGAGCGTGACGTCCTGAACCGGATGCGTGCCCGCATGGGCAACTCGATCGGAGACGGCGGTGAGGCTCTGGCACAGGAAATGAATAGCATGGCCCGGGAGGCAATTCTTTCCGGTAACGGAAACGGGTTGCATGTCATAGCATAACCTCGGGAGATGGTCATGGGATACTCAAACGCAATTACGGGACAATACGAAATCTACCAGGCGGAGCAGGAAGAGTCCAATCTCAGCAAGAGCAGCATGGACAAGGACGCGTTCCTGACCCTGCTTCTGGCCCAGCTGACCAACCAGGACCCCCTGAACCCCATGGAAGACACCGAAATGACCTCCCAGTTGGCCGAGTATTCCAGCCTTGAGCAGCTGACCAACCTGAACGAGAGCATGGACACCCTGGTCGCCCAGACCAGCAAAGACGACATGTTCACCGCGGTCAGCTTCATCGGCAAGACCGTCAAGGCCGAAGGTTATGCCGTGACCAAGGCCGAAGACTCCATCTCCACCCTGCATTACAGCCTGGGCGAAGCCGTCTCGGACCTCACAGTGAACATTTACAGCCCCGACGGAGACATCGTCCGCACCGAAATTCTGGGAACCAAGCAGCCCGGCACGTACGAATACAAGTGGGATGGCAAGAACGAAAAAGGCGTGGACCAGGCCGACGGCACGTATTCCATCGGTATCCTGGCATACGACACCACGGGCCGACCAGTCATCGTCCAGACCGAAGTCTCGGGCGAGGTCAAGGGAGTGATCACCGAGGACGGTGTCCAATACCTACGGCTCGACGACGGACGCTATATCAACTTCGGCTACATCACCGAGGTAGTGGCCCCCGATGCCACGGGAACGACAAATACCACGACCACAACCGATTAAGTTTTTTTGGGAAATACGGCGGCTTCGGATTAGGAAGGAATTTTCAGGAGGTCTATCATGAGTTTAGCATCATCAATGTTCGCCGGGATCACGGGACTCGCAGTCCATGGCGAAAGAATGCAGGTCATTGGCAACAACCTTGCCAACGTGAGCACGACCGGCTTCAAGGGCGCTCGAATGCACTTCGAGGACTTGATCAGCGCCAATGTGTCCACGGCCAATGGCACGGCACAGGTTGGCCGAGGCGTTCGCATCGCGGCCATCTACACAGATTTTGGGCAGGGAGCCTTTGAAACCACCAACGAAGCCACTGACCTGGCCATCGGCGGAGAAGGTTTCTTCCGGGTTTCCCCGCGCAACCAGGAAGACGTCTACTATACCAGGTCTGGCGTGTTCCGCTTTGACAATGACGGCTATCTCGTCGACCCGCACGGCTATGTGCTCCAGGGTTGGGAAATCCAGCAGAATTCAGCCTCGGCCGCCACTGCCGGCTCCCTCGCCGATCTCACCGAGACCAAGGTGGTCGGTGCCATCACCGACATCCGCATGGAAAACTTCCAGTCGCCCCCCGTGGCCACCGGACAGATCTCCATCATCACCAACCTCGACCCCTCGGATACCAGCCGCACGGACAACGCTTCGAATCCATATCTGGCGCTGTTCAACACCTGGGACGGTCAGGATTCGGACAATGACGGCCAGTTCATCCCGGACACGGCATATTCCTACTCCACTTCCATCAAGGTCTATGACGAAATCGGCACAGCCCATACCGTCAGCGTGTTCTTCGACCAGGTCACCCTGTCGAACGCAGGCGGCTACTCCGCATGGGAATACATCGTCACTGTGCCCCCCTCCGAGGACGGACGCATTTTCGACGAAGGCGGCTCGGTCTGGCGCATGAGTGAAACCAGCCACGCGGGCCTCTTGATGACCGGAACCCTGACCTTCCGCTCCGGCGAACTGGTCGGGCAGAGCGCATACACCTACAAGTCGGACGCGTCCGGCAACGTGGGCGCCGCATCCAACTGGACGCTGTCGCGCTTCTCCAGCCGAGGCTATCCGCTGATGACCGCCAACTTCCTTGGCGCTTCCGCCGCCTCGGTGACCAACGCCGCAAACGCGGCACCCTTTGAAATCAACTTCGGCATCCGAAACACCGCCTCCATCTCCACCTCCAACTTCACTGCTGGCTGGTCCATGGCGGGCGGTGGCGCCCTGGCATCCAGCGCCAACTTGATCGGCTCGAACATCACCCAGGTGACGACCACCCTGCCCAACTTCGCCTCCTCCTCCATCTCGGCGCTCTCCACCCAGAGCTTCGATACGGGCGGCTCCTCGACCCTGTTCCAGAGCCAGGACGGCTACGCCGCAGGCATCCTGCAGTCCGTCTCGGTAGACCGCACAGGCACCCTCTCCGGAAGATACTCCAACGGGCAGATGCTGGAGCTTTACAAGATCACGCTTGGCACCTTCAACAACCAATGGGGCCTCAAGCGTGAGGGCGGCAACCTCTTCAGCGAGACCGTGGACTCGGGCCAGTCCCTCACCGGCTTTGCCGGCGATGACGGCAAGGGCACCATCGATGGCAACTCGCTTGAGATGTCCAACGTGGACATGGCCACTGAATTCGTGCGGATGATCACCACACAGCGCGGCTTCCAGGCCAACACCAAGGTCATCACCACCACCGACTCCATGCTCGGCGAGGTGATAGCAATGAAGCGCTAACGCGCAAAGGTTACGCTGAGTTAGCCTGATACGGCTTTCAGATAGACTCCTTCTCCCGAAACCAGCGGCCCGGGGGCCCTCCCAACTCCCGCCCGCACCGAACCCGACCTTCGTCCGCCCGCAGCCCTCCCATCTGCGGGCGGACCCCTTTTGGAAACACCTCTCTGTCTAATAGGACTTATTCCTAAAAAGTAAAACTACTACACATAGTTGTTCAAAAAGTATGGACTCTCCGAGCCTATTTAGTCTAGTGTACGTTTGATGTGCGGACAGTACAGTGCGCCTGCATTGAATATACTGATCAAACAAAGACTTCGGAGCCATTTTTGAAAATTGTTTGCCAAAGACAAACCCTTTGCTATGCAGTGAAGTTGTTTCTTCCTCTCGCTCTTGTGCTTGTGCTTGCCGCATACGCCGTTCACATTGTTGAAGAACGCCGGAGGGTCAAGCTAACCCTGGACCATGCGACCAGCGAGGTGGATTCCGGCACCAGGCTCATCACCTCGGAGCTTCAGGGTGCCATCTCCGGCCTGCTCTACCTCTCAAACTTCTCGGAGATGGAGCGTATCTTCTACAGCAAGCTCTCCAGGGAAGGTACCAACTCCCTGCTCCATTTCATCAAAACATCAGGCCTGTTCGATCAGATTCGCTTTCTGGACAACCGCGGCATGGAAGTGCTGCGCATCAACTACAACCAGGGAAAACCCGCTCTCGTCCCTGAAGATCAGCTGCAAAACAAGGCGAGCCGGTACTATTTCATCGAGTCCACGAAACTTGACGATGGCCAGATATTTGTCTCCCCCCTCGACTTGAACGTAGAACACGGCAAGGTTGAACTG
>JAHJKV010000209.1 GCA_018822065.1 Pseudomonadota bacterium | reverse complement strand
TTCTTTGGCGGCACCCTCAGCGTGGACCGCATCTTTGCCGAAGACCCCCTGGACGCTCATCGCAAGTTCGGCCTGAGCGTGACTGTGCGCGAACTGGATCTGGAGCGGATCAGCCGGGCCATGGACGTGGGGCGGGTCACGGGAAATTTGGACCTGGATTTGCATGATGTGGTCGTGGCCTATGGCGAACCCGTGGGTATGATCCTCCGGGCCGAGACCTCCGGCACGGGCGACTTCGACAAGACCGTGAGCCTCAAGGCCGTGAACTCCTTGTCGGTGATCGGCACCGGTTCAGGCATGGGCGACATGGGCGTGGGGATGTTCGCCAGTTTCTTCGAGGAGTTCTCCTATGCGCGCATCGGCTTCCATTGCACCCTTGATAATGATATCTTCCGGGTGCGGGGGTTGATCCGCGAGGGCGGGGTGGAATACCTGATCAAGAAGCCTTTTTTGACAGGCATCAACATTGTGAACGGCAACCCTGAAAATTATATCAGTTTCAAGGATATGCGAGAACGAGTGGAGCGGGTCCTGGGCGACGGGGCCAAAGGTTCATGAACATAACGACAAGGAGAACGACCATGCGCATCATATTCAAGACCACCGTCATGCTGGCCATGCTGCTGACTGCGGCCTGTGTCACTGTGAACATCTATTTCCCGGCCGCCGAGGTCCAGAAAGACGCCGAGCGGGTGGTCAAGGAGGCCTATGGCATCGAAGTGACGCCGCCCAAGGAGGGTTCCTGGCTCTCACCGGACTTGCTGGAGTTCTTCGGCCCGACCACGGCCTATGCCGCGGATTATGTGAACCTGACCAATGCGGCCACGCGTGGTCTGGAAGCGCAATTGACCGCCAACACCCAGCAGCTGGCGTCCTTTTTTGCCTCGGGCGCCGTGGGGCTCGACAACGACGGCTTCGCCATCCTGCGCGACAAGGGCGGGCTGGACATGCAGGCTGTGGGTCAGGTGAACCGCCTAGTGGCCGCAGACCGCAGCATCAAGGGCGATCTCTACATGGAAAAGGCCAAGGCCGCCGGGACGCCGGACAAGGTGGGCGAGGTGCAACAGATCTATGCCGACCTCTGGAAGAAGTATGCCGCGCCCGGAACCTACATCCAGTCCGGCGGCGGTTGGTCCCAGAAGTAACCGGAAATATTGGAAAGCAGCGGCGCAGTCTCCAGCCCCCGCACGGGGGAGGGGGCTGCGCCTTTCTATTCGGCGTATCCGCCGGCGCGCATTCGTTCCAGGTGGATGCGCCCGTTGTCCAGGGCAAAGCAGGTCAGGGGGGATTTTTTGAAACTGCGCTGCAGCTTTTCCGGTCCACGGGTGCCAAGGGGAGCCAAGGGGAGCACTTTCGAAGACCTTTGCGGCTTCGACCCAATCGATGTCTCGAAGGTCATACTTCAGGGTGATTGTGGTTATGCCAGGAAGTTCCGGATGCCGGTGAAGACCAGCTGGGCCGAAAGGGCCGAGAGGATCAGTCCTGTCAGTTTCATGAGAATGGTCAAGGTCATGGGCCCCAAAAAACGCTCCACGATCCGTGCAAAGAAGAGCAGCACTCCGACGCAGGCAGCAGCAGTCAGCAGCGCGCCGCAGCCGACCAGCTTGTCCGTTCCCGTGAGTTCGCCGCCGAGGACCATGAGCGTTCCGATGGTGGCCGGGCCAACCGTGATGGGCATGGCCAGCGGCACCACCGAGAAATCGCCTTCCCCTTCGGCCTCGGGCGCGCTACGTCCGCGCACCAGGGACACGGCAGAGAGAAAGAGCAGCGCCCCGGCGCCAATGCGGAAGGCGTCCAGGGTGATGCCCAGGGTTTTGAAGATCAGGGGGCCGAAGAAATAGAGCAAAAGCGAGAGGGCCATCACCGCCAAGGTGGTGCGCACCGCGATTCGACGCTGCTCTCCCGCCTCCAGTTCACGAGTCATGGCCATGAACACGCTGAGCACGAAGAATGGCGTCAGCAGGAAAAAGAGCTTGATTAAGACGGAAATGAACAGCGAAAGGGTGGTCATGCCAGATGTTCTGCCAGTTCCGCCTTTTCGATGAGTTGGCGTTCCACGCCCTCGGCGGCGACGATGAGCGGATTGGCGACCTTGGCCCGCTTGGACGCATATTCATACATCACCAGGGCCGGGCCATAGCCCAGACAGTGAGATTTGACGCAAAAATCGTACATCTTGCCCCCAAGAATGCGCACCGCGGCGGTGAGGGTGGTGTTGTCGAAGCCAAAACAGACCACGTCCGCAGCCTCAAAGTCCGCCTGGAGGACTTCCGGCGTGCGTCCTTCGAATTTGGCCTTGGCATAGATGTCGGCCAGAGTCTGCCAATCAATATTGTCAGTGTCGAACTGCAGGGTCAGGTGCATATGGTGTGTCTCCAGATGGGTTGATCAATGTCGGTCCCCAGTCTCTTTCACATTCCTGCGTAAAAATCGACCCTTTTAGTTCCTGGTGGCCAAGGGAGAGGAGAAGAGGTTATACCTCGATCTGCTGGACAGCATACATTCGTGGAGGGTATGGTCAGCATCTGGAGAAATATCGGGCAGCAGGAGGCATCGGCCATGATGATCGAGGTGGGCACCCCGGCCATACTTGAATTCGGAGCGTCGCAGGAACGCATCAAGAGCGTCTACGTCGGCGCGCTCAAAAAACGCCATGTGCTGTTCGGGGTCGCTCTGACCACGGGAATAAAGGCCAAGGCCCGCGAGGGCAACCGGGTCACTGTCCGCTACATGCACAAGGGCACGGTCTTCGGCTTCAAGACCGAAGTCGCCGATTTTCGGGCCCATCCCAGCCCGATCCTCTTCCTGAACTACCCGATCACGGTGGAGGAAATGGAGATTCGTGGTGCGCGCCGGGTGGACTGCTTCTTCCCCTGCACCATTTCCGCCGGGAGCGCCGCCGTGGAAGGCCTGATCGTGGACATCTCCATCGGCGGCTGCAAGCTCACCTTCGAGTCCGATCCCAATACCTACATCCCCAAGATCGAAGCAGGCAGCAAGATCAAAGCGGATTTCTACATCCTGGAAGAGCGGAATCGCTATACCCTCAAGGCCGTGCTGATGCACAAGAAGGTCGAGGACGACAAGCTCAACCTGGGCCTGCAGTTTGATGACTCCGACATTACCTTCAAGAGTCTCGTGGCCGACTACGTCGACAAAGTCTCCCGCATGCTGTCCTGACGGCTCTCGCACCGGACTGGCTGCGTTGCTGCGAACGGTTCGAACCCTCGCGTATTGGAATACGTTTCGGGATTGAACCGTTCTTGCGCCTTGCCATTCCGGCACGTGAGTCGTCGGGACGGGAGGGGCGATGCCGGAAAAGGGTGTGCTATTCCCCGGTGCCGAAGACCTGGTGGGCGTTTGCGGAGGCGATGCATTCGGCAGCGTAGGGGGTGAGGCTGCCCAGGAGCAGCCGGATACGCTTGATGTCCCGACCTGCATAGCGGCCTGACGTGTATTGCGCTTCCCCGAAGCGTGCGTCCGTGCCGACCATTAACCGTTCGGGCATCTCCTCGAAGAGTGCGGCCCAGTCCTCATAGAGCTCGCCATCCGGGTTGACCACCGGTCCCAGGTGCGACCAGTGCAGCGCCTTTCCGTCACTGACGGCCTTGATGTTGGTCATCATCCTCGGGTAGCGCAGGAGCATCGCCCGCAGGTTCGCGGCCGAGGTCATGCCCGTGTGCGAGAGGATGAGAACCAGGTCGGGATGCTCCCGATACAGCAGTTCGATCCCGCCGAAGACCTCGCGCTCGAAATTCTTTCCGTCACGGGTGCGGGGCTCGGCGTGCATGTCCAGGGGGACACCCTTGGCCGCGGCCAGCCCGGCCAGCCGGAGCATGGGCTCGAAATTCATGGGGAAATGAATGGTCTTTTGCCCATCCTTCTTGTCGAAATGGTAGGGTCCGATCTCGCCGATGCCCGCGCATTCCCCGGCATCGATACGCCGGGCCAGGGCTTCCAGGCGGTGCTCAAGGTCCCCTTGGTCATATCCCTCGGCGTAGGCCTTGTTCATCCAGGTCGTGAATTCCTCGCTGCCGCAGAGCTGTTTGAACTGGTCCGGGTGCTTTCGCGCCAGCCGGTCCCTGGCCGCCGTGTTCTGGCCGCGGTCCTTCATGATCCCGTCGTTGGGCGTGGGCAGGAGCACGACGCGCTCCACCCCGGCCTTGGCGGCTTCGGCCCCGATCTCTTCGGGTCGCACCGTCCCGCCTTGGTGGAAGAGATGGACGTGGGTGTCGTAGATGGCCCCCGCATACTGACCAGCCCTGGCGCGGATTGGCCGGTCCTCCGGCAGGGGCGCAACGATCTTGAAGCCGGGGTCAGGCAGGGGAATCTCCTCGGCCAGGGCCTGGGCAGTGCAGCACAGGAGCAGGATGGATGCAAAAAAAAAGGTGCGCATGGGGGCTCCACGGTGTTGGTGAGGGATGCAGAAGAATATAGCCTCGAAACCGGGCCGGGGGCAATGGATGAAATTCGGGGTTCAGTTCTGGCGCAACAGCTCGTCGGCCAGGGCCCGGCCCTGGTCGCCGCCGCCCGCCATGCGGGTCAGTTCCTGGCGCACTTCTTCTCGGTCCAGGCGACGGCACCCGGTGAAGGTGGCGCCGTCCACGACCTCCTTGGCAATGGTGAAGTGACGGTTTGCCCTGGCGGCCAGCTGGGGCCAGTGGGTGATGACCAGCACCTGCTGCCGTTTTGAAAGCTCCGCCAGCTTTTCAGCCAGCGCATTCAGGGTCAGGCCGCCCACGCCCGCGTCCACCTCATCAAAGAGCAGGGAGGGCAGGTGGTCGCCCGCGCTGGACAGCAGTGCAGTCAGAGCGAGCATGAAGCGTGAGAGCTCTCCGCCTGAAGCGATCTTGTCCAGGGGCTGGGGCGGTTGGCCGGGGTTGGGAATCCATAGCAGTCGTCCCCGGAGCTCCATGAGGCCGGGATAGACCTCCTCCTCCCGGAAGGAGACGTCCACCTTGGCGTGGCCCGAGAAACCGAGGTCCGCCAGTTCTGCCTCCATGCGACGGCAGAAGTCGGAAGCACTCCCGCGCCGGGCCGTGTTGACCTCGTCCAGAGCTTGGCCCAGCTCCTTGGCCACCTCTGCCTCTCTGCGGGCGAGCTGGGCCAGTTCCAGATTGCAGGAATCAAGGAACGAAAGATTCTCTTCCACCTCGGATTGGAGGCCCAGGATTTCCGGCAGGCTGCGCTTCAGGGTGCGCTTGAGCCGTGAGAGTTCAAACATCCTGGCCTCGATCTGGTCCAGGTTGCCTTCAGAGGTCTCTCCTTGGGGGCCGTGTCGTAAGGTGCCTTCCAGTTCGCCCATGCGTATGCGGAATTCTTCCACGGCGTCACGCTCTGCGGCCAGGACGGGCATCAGGGTGGCAATGTTGTCCATCTGACGGGAGAGCACCGCCAGCTGGTCGGCCAGGGCGTTTTCACCACAGAGCACATCCAACCCCCGGTTGAACCACTCGCTCGCCTTTTCCTGGCCCTTGAGCACGGCCTTCAGGGTTTCCAGTTCCTCTTCCTCGTTGGGGAGGGGGTGGACCTTGTCGATCTCGGCCCGCTGATATTCCAGGAATTCGCGTTGGCGTTCCAGTTCCGAGGAGCGGGCCTGGATATCGCCCTTGGCGTCCAGGATGGAATCGAGCTTGGCGGCCAGCTGCGCCTTATGCGTCAGGGTGGCTTGGTCGGGCAGAAAGGCGTCGAGCACCTTGGCCTGATGGGCCGGGGAGAGCAGTTTTTGCTGTCCGTGCTGGCTGGTGTGGATGATCAGCTGGGGGCGCAGATCGCGGATGGTATCCTGGGAGGAGAGTCGGTCGTTGACGTAGACGCGGCTGCGGCCCGTCTCCAGGGAGAGTTCGCGGCGGATGGCCGTGTCTCCCTCGTTGGTGACGAACAGGGCCTCGACCACGGCTTTTTCCTTGCCGGGCCGCACCATGCTTGTGTCCATCTTTTCCCCGGTGAGGAAATCCACGGCGCGCAGGATGAACGACTTGCCCGCTCCGGTCTCGCCGGTGAGCACGTTCATGGTGGCGGAAAACTCGAGTTCAACGTCCTCGATGAGCGCCAGGTCCCGTATACGCAACAGTTCCAGCATGGGCAGTTTCGATCCAGGGTTTGTGATGGTCAGGGTTGTCCGACTTCCACGACCAGTTATTAAGCGTCCGAAGCGGCGAGGTCAACGGGGTGAAAAATTCTGATTGTAAACGCTGCCGCTGACCCTTACCGCAGCCGGGGGTCGAGCAGGTCGCGCAGGCCTTCGCCGAGGAGGTTATAGCCCAGCACGGTGATCAGGATGGCCAGGCCGGGGAAGATGGAGAGCCAAGGCGCGATGCCGAGCACCTCCTTGCCGTCGGTGAGCATGTTGCCCCAGGAGGGGTCGGGCGGCTGCACGCCCAGGCCCAGGAAGGAGAGGGAGCTTTCCACCAGGATCGCCCCGGCCACGCCCAAGGTTGCCGAGACCAGCACCGGGGCCAGAGCGTTGGGCAAGATGTGGCGGGTGATGATCCGCAAGGGACCGGCCCCGGCCACCCGGGCCGAGAGCACGAAGACCCGCTCGCGCAGGGTCAGGGTTTCGGCCCGTACCAGCCGGGCCACGCCCATCCAGCTCGTGAGGCCGATGATGATCATGATATTCATCATGTTCGGCTCCAGGAAGGCGATGACCGCCAGGATGAGGAAAAAGGAGGGGAAGCAGAGCATGATATCCACTCCCCGCATGATGATCTCGTCTGCCAGCCTGCCGAAATAGCCAGCGATGAGCCCCAGGGCCAGGCCGATGGCCGTGGAGATGCCGACGGCCACGAAGCCCACCCACAGCGAAACCCTGCCTCCGTAGAGCATGCGGCTTAAGAGGTCGCGGCCCAGGGTGTCGGTGCCGAACCAGTGGTCCGGGCCGGGCGGCAGCAGGATGGCCTTGGTGTCGATGGCCGTGGGCGAAAAGGGAGCGAACAAGGGGGCCAGGATGGAGAGCAGAGAAACCGTGGCCACGATGGCCACGCCGCATATGAGCAATCCATTGCGGGAGAGGAAGGAGGGACGGCGGAGGTTCATGCGCGTCCTCCTGTGCGTATTCTGGGGTCGGCGAATCCGTAGCCTAGGTCGGCCAGCAGGTTGCCAGCCAGGGTCAGGACGGCCCCCAGGACCAGTGAGCCCATGATCAGCGGATAGTCGCGGGCCATGACCGCCTGGTAGAAGAGCTGGCCCAGGCCGGGCAGGGCAAAAATGGACTCGATGATCACCGAGCCGCCGATGAGCCCCGGAATCGAGAGCCCCAGGATGGTGATCACGGGCATGAGCGCGTTCCGGAGCGCGTGGCGGAAAATCACCACCCGCGTGGAGAGTCCCTTGGCCCGTGCGGTCATGATGTAGTCCTGGCGCAGCACTTCCAGCATGGAGGCGCGCATGTAGCGGCTCATCCCGGCCAGGGAGCCGAAGGTATAGATGAAGATGGGCAGGGCCAGATGGCGGGCATAGTCGAGCTGTTGGGCAAACCAGTCCATCTGGGCGTGGTCCAGGCTGACGAGCCCGGAGATGGGCAAAACTGGCCACCAGATGCCGAAGAACTGCATGAGCAACAGCGCCAGCCAGAAGCCGGGCATGGCAAAGCCGAGGAAGACGAAGACGGTCATGGCCTTGTCAAAGGCCGAGCCGCGCCACCAGGCCGACGCCACCCCGATGGGGATGGTGATCAAGAGCGTGAGAAAGAGCGAGGCCACATTCATGCCGAAGGTCAGGGGCAGCCGCTCCACGATTTTGTCCCAGACCAGGCGCTGGTCGCCGGAAATGGACTGGCCGAAGTCGAGCCGCACCAGACGCGAAATCCACTGGCCGTACTGGATGTGGATGGGCTGGTCCAGGCCATAGAGGGCCTCCAGCCGGTCGCGTGCCTCGGGGGTGACCATGGGGTTCAGGGAGGTTTGGAGGTCTGTGGGCGAGCCAGGGGCCAGATGGATGACCCAGAAGCTGATGAGGGTGATGCCGAAGAAGACCACCACTACCCAGGCGAGCTTGATGAGCAACCGTTTAAGCGTCGGCGGCATGAGGGGTGTTCAGGTAGGAGTTGTTCATATAATATGGAAATATACGCCAAAGCGGCCCGTGAATCAATGTGCGCGATCAAGGTAAAAAATCGCAAGTTTTTGTGTTGACAACCTCCGCGCAGGAAGATAAACACTTTCCTCGCTGGTGAAGCTAATCACCTTTCCGCATACGGGGCTGTAGCTCAGTTGGGAGAGCGCTTGAATGGCATTCAAGAGGTCGTGGGTTCGATTCCCTCCAGCTCCACCAGTAATAATCAAGGGTTTCGGTAATTTACCGGAACCCTTTTTTCGTGCTCAAAGACACGAAAACGGCTTTGTGTCCGCTATGTGTTCCTTTTGATCGAGTCCGCTGCTTTTGCGTCCTCGTAATGAGCGGCCAAACTGTCTTGAATCACGTTTTCTCTGGCTGCTTCTAGGTGGGAATACCGGTCTGCCATGCGGATCGTCTTGTGTCTGATCATCTCCTTGGAATGATTGAGCGTAGCGCCTGCCATGATGATGTTC
>JAHJKV010000026.1 GCA_018822065.1 Pseudomonadota bacterium | reverse complement strand
GTGACGATGCGCTCGCCGATGAGCTTGGCCCAGCGGTCCAGCTCGCCGGACTTGTCCATCTTCTCGATGGTCGCCAACACCCCGGCCAGCTTCTCGCGCATCCAGTCGAACGCGCCGAACTCCATGATCTTGAGCCGGAAGCGGTTGAGCACGTCCATCATGTTCGACCACATGCCGTCCCAGGTCTTCATCCGTTTCTGCATGGCCCCGCCGTACTTCTCGTTCCAGATGCCCTCCAGGGTGGCCTGGATCATGGCGCGGTTGGACTTGTCCACGGTCTTGGTCAGCTGCTTGCCGAGCTTGTCGGTGTACTCGTAGGTGATCTTGCCGCCCGCCATGCTGGCCTTGATGCCGAACTCCTTCAGGCGTTCGTTCTCCCCGGTGATGGCGTCGGCAATGGCCTCGACCGCCTCCATGACGTCCTTGCCCATGCTCGAGGCCGTGTCGCCCAGAGTGCGCAGCAGGCCGGAAGTGGGGTCCAGGCCGTAAGCCCGAAGCTTCACGAAGGAGTCGGTGACTTGGGTCAGCTCGTAAGGTGTCTTGGCGGCGAAGTTGGAAATCCAGTCCATGGACTTCTTGGCGGGAACGAGCCCGCCTTCGAGCTGCTCCAAGGTGGCGAGGAAGGTTTCGAACTGCGCCGCCGGGTCGAGCAGCTGGGTCTTGACGGCCCAGCCAGCGACGGCGCTCACGCCAGCCAGCGCCCCGCTGACCTTCCCGGCCAGGGAGAGCACGCCGCCGAGCCGCTTGTGGACCAGGTCCACCTGCTTGGCGATGCGCTTGAAACCAGCTTCGCGACCCATGGCTGCCAGGCTGTGCTGCACTCGCTTGACCGGACGCACGATGTCGTCCACCCGGTCGTTGAAGGCCTTGAGCGGTCTGGTAAACTGGTCCATGACGGCCAGGATATAATCGATCTTGTTTACTTTTCCGCTCATGTTTCCTCACTTGAAGGCATCGGGTCGTACTTCCTTGAGCCGGTCCATCCAGAACGCCAGGTCCTCGTCGTCCATGTCCCAGAGTTCCGAGGGCTGGATGTTCATTTCGCTGGCGAGGATTCCGAAGGCGCTTCGCCAAGCATTTTCATGCCATCGGGCAAAAAACCCATGACCACCTCCACGGCTTCCATGAAGTCTGTCATGTCGAGGTTTTCGATCTTCCACGTCTCCACGGCAAAAGCAGAGGCAACGGTTTGGAACAGAGCGTCCTCTGCGTTCTTGGCGTCATTGGTGAACTTCGCACCGAGGAGCGGCTTGAGCGTTTTGGCCGTTGGTCTGCGCTCCATGACCAACTCCTCGAGCACGGTCTCGCCCTTGTCGTTGCACACCGGGTACTCAAGCTTGAGATGATAAGGGAACGTGATGGTGTTGATGTCCATGCCTGGCTCCTAGATGGTGTCGAGGTGCTTGCCCTCGAAGCGGACGGGGAGAGTGCCTTCGCCCGTGGACTGGTTGCCGTCGTGGGCGTACCAGGCATCGGACAGGGCTTTGGTCTTGCCGTTCGCCAGCTGCACCGAAACCGTGCAGCCGTCCAGGGCCTTGATCGCATCGCTGTCCGTGGAAGACAGGTCGAAGATCGCGCCCTCGATGAATGGCAGCTGTGGGGTTTCCTTGTAACCGACCACGGTGCCGCTCTCGTCCACCATGCCTTCGCGTTTGGAGTTGTCGCCACCAAAGGTGAACTCGCCCTTGGCAGAGACCACCTCTCCATTGATCTTGACGAAGAACACTCCGGCCTGTCTGTTCGTGCTCATATTGCTATCCTCATGTACGGGGGGCCGAAGCCCCCCGGTTGTCGTTTGTTACAGCAGGAACTGAATCTGCACGCCGTGGACGCGCAGTTGGTTCACCAGATCGGGCGGCAGCAGCCAGTCGAGCCGGTTGGGGTCGGTGGCGTTGCGTTCGACGATCAGGTCGTTCTTGAACTGCGAGAAGCCTTCCACCAGCCCGACCAGCTCCCACTTGCGGAAGCGCTCGACCGCGAATGCCTTGCCGTCGCTGGGAGTGATCACGGCCTGTCCGGCCCCGAAGCGAGTGCCGTCGTCGGCCAGCTTGTGGCGCGGGTAGCGGGAGAGCATGGAGGCGCGGAGGTCATAGCGAATGTAGCCCAGGGTCAGGACGGTGTTGGCGTCCAGGAGGCTGGTGTCTGCGGTGCCGTAGGCGTCGGTCTTGTAGGTGGTGATCAGCCGCTCGACGCGCACCACGCCGCCAGCGTCCACCGTGTGGGTGGAGATGCCGTCGAAGAGGAGCAGGTTGCGCTCCTCTATGGTGAAGCGGGCGGTTTCCAACTCGGGCAGCAGCCCGGAGACCGGCAGGGTCTGGAACGGACGGGCCGGGTCGATGTTGCCGTAGTAAGCACCGACGGCGGCCACGCCAGCGGCCCACTGCCAGGGCGGGGTGGGCGAGTCGTGAGCGTCCATGATGGTCAGGTGGGGCGAGTTGCGACTATCGCCAAGAATGCCGAGGGCGGAGTGGGTGCCCTTGGCGGCGGCGATGGCATGACCTTCGATCTGGCGCAGGGGGCCCCATCGTTCGGCCAGCTCGGTCTCCAGCGCGGTCAGGTTGGCCGCGTCGGTGTAGGGGCAGGTCAGGATGTTGAACCACTCGTCGCCGAGGAGCGCGATAAGTCCGGAGATGTCCGGATTGGTCGCGCCGCTGGCCATGGCCGTTATGGCGGCGGAGATGCCCGCCGGGGTGGCCTCGTCCGAGTAGTAGTTCAGGCGGATGTCGATGTCGTTGCCACAGAGCCCCTTGTTCCTGGCCGTGACGGTCACGGTGCCGGAGTCGGCAGCGGCGGTGACGGCCAGGTCGGTGTCGGCGTTGATAGCGGCGGCCAGGGCCGTGGCGACCTCGGCGGCGGTGTCGCCGCTGGCGACTGCCAGTCGCACGCGCCGACCACCCAGCCAGACCGAGAGGGTTCCGGCAGCGGTGGCCGTTCCGGTCAGGGCGATGGTGCCGGTGGCGGCGACAGCGCTGCCGTCGTCGTCCAGGCCGACCGCGTAGGTCTCGGTGAAGGTGTTGTTGGCGAAGTGGGTCTCCAGCATGTGGGCCAGCTGGGAGCCGGGGCCGAACCAGGCGCGGGCGTCGCTGGCGTTGGTCACGCGCAGGAGCGTGTCCGCATCCTTGGTGCCGGTGGCAAGCAGCTGCCCGAAGACGAGCACCTTGTAGGGCATCATCACCAGACCGCGCATGGCGTGGCTGGGGTCGAACTCGGCATAGGCTCCGGGCACCCGCAGGTTGGTCGGGACGGACAGGAAGGAAATGGCCATGGCCTAGTCCTCCTTCTTTTTCGCCGCGCTCGGCGGCTTGGTTTCAACGACCTCACCGGCGGCGATACGGCGCAGCCAGTAAGAAGACTTCTCAACGCTGGCCCCCTCGGCAGGGAGCGGCTGGCGTGTGGCCGGGTTGAGAACGCGGCGGCCCTCGGTCGGCTTCACATAGGTCTTGATCATGCTTCCTCCTCGGTTGGCATGGTGATGGTGTCCACGGCCTCGATCTGGCCGTCAGGAGTGGCCACGTCCC
>JAHJKV010000208.1 GCA_018822065.1 Pseudomonadota bacterium | reverse complement strand
GCGGATGCGGCAGGCACCAGCAGGCACAAGGTAAGTGCCAAAATCATAAAACGTTTCATGAAGAGTCCTCCTTCTTCTTGTTAGCACAAAAGAAAATCTGAATTTTTTTTACATGTATTTGTGAATAATGGCAAGAGAGAGAGGACTTTTTTTTAAAAAATATTAGGCATAGTTTAAACTGCCAACAGCATGATTTTTTTATGATTTATGATTTAAGTGAAACGCAGACGCTAAAATAGGCAAAAAAAGCACTACAGGGCAGGGATGCAGTGAGTCGTTTCATGCGAGAATTCTCCATTATGTCTGAAAGTACAGAGCAGGAGCGGGCACCATGGAGAGGCAAGCGTAAAAGTGGCTAGAGATGATCTTCGTGGATATCGCGGATGGTCTTGGCGTATGCCCGGAACACGTCTTCCCTGTTGATCAGCCCCAGGATGCGGCTTGAGTCTTCCATGTCCACCACCGGAATCTGCGGGTAGTCCGAGGCCACGAATTTGAGCAGGGCGGAATAGAGGTCGTAGTCGGGGCGCAGGTAAACGTGCTCGCTCATCATGTCGTGCACATTTGCCAGTTCATACACGGCGGATTCGAACATCACTTCCCGAGCATGGGCCAGGGTGACGGCTCCGACAAAGACATTGTCTCGGTTTTGGACAGGGAAGAGCAACTGGTTGGTCTCGGCGATGGTGTCGGTGAATTCCTTAAGGCTCTGGCCCTCCCAGACGGAGACCACCGGACGTTGCTGGAAGAAGTCCTCGACCTTGAGTTCTTCCAGGATGTTGATGGTGGAGTCCACCACGTGCGCTGGTGAATCGAATTTGGAATCCACCTGGTTTTCATAGAGTGAAAAGGAGCGGCCAAGGACGATGCACAGGGCCGAAGCAAGCATAAGCGGTGCCAGCAGTCCGTAGCCCTGGGTCAGTTCTGTGACCATGATCAGCGGGCCAATGGGCGCGTTGGCAACACCGGCGAAGAAGGCGGCCATGCCCACCAGCACGTAGCCGCCGGGCTGGGTGACGATGTCCGGGTAGTAATCATGGCCCAGGTGGCCCACCAGTCCGCCCGTCATGCCGCCGACGAAGAGGGCCGGGGCAAACATGCCGCCGGACATGCCCGAGCCGATGGTCAGGGAGGTGGCCATGGTCTTGCCGATGATCATGGCCAGCATGAAGCCGATGGTGACCTGGCCGAGGATGGCCTGTTCCAGCCAGCCGTAGCCGCCGGAGAGCAGTTGGGGATAATACATGCCCAGGATGCCCATGAGCAGGCCGCCCAGTCCAGTGGCCCACATCAGTCCGGCTCTCTCCTTGATCTTCCAGAACACCGAATATTTGATGAAGTAGAAGCTGCGGACATAGAGCCAGCCTGTGCCAGCGCAGGCCAGGGCAAGGATGGTGTAGAAGAGGAGTTCCCGCGGGTCGGAGAAATGGAAGCGGGGGATGCTGAAGATCGGGTTGGTGCCATAGAAGAAGGTGAACAGCGAGTAAGCCACCACTGAGGAGAGAACCGAGGGCAGGATCGCTTCCGCCTCGAAATCTTCCTTGTAGATGACCTCGATGGCTGTGAGGGCGCCACCCAGGGGAGCCCGGAAAATGGCACCCAGTCCGCCCGCCGCACCAGAGAGCAACAGGATGCGTCGCTCCTTGGCCGTCAGCTTGAATTTTGTTGCCAGGTAGGAGCCAATACCGGCACCCATCTGGGAGATGGGACCCTCGCGTCCGGCTGAGCCGCCGGAGATGATGGTGAAGATCGAGGTGATACCCTTGATGGCCGCTGCCCGCCGTTTGATCACCCCGCCCTGCTGGTGGAAGGCCTTGATCATGGCGTCGGTGCCGTCGGTTCCTGCGTGTTCGGATTCGGGGATGAAGCGCTGCACCAGCCAGCCGGTGAGCAGGGCCACGCTGGTGGTGGCAATAGGGATGACCCAGTAGCGGGCCGGGCCGGGTTCGCCGTGGAAGAGATGCTCTCCCTTGGGGGCGGGCAGGGAGAGCCCGGCCAGCTTGACCTGAATGAGGTACTTGCCGAGTTCGATGGCACCGAAAAACGCGGCGGCTGTCAAGCCGGAGGCGATGCCCACCAGTACGCCGAGAACCAGCCAGCGAACCGAGCTGATGTGTTTGTAGCTGCGTTTGAATTCTCGCCAGGGGTTCAGCAGAAATCTGAGCAGGTTCATGCACGCGCTCCGTTCAGCGTCATCGGGGCGGTGAGCACTGGCTGGGCTTCGGGCATGGCCAGGATGTCACGGGCCAGACCGATGTCCAGTTTGATTCGGGCCACAAGGGCGTCCAGACCGTCAAATTTGCGTTCGTCGCGGATGCGTTGGACAAAATGGATACGGATGGTGGCGTCATAAATGTCGAGGTCGAAGTCGAGCAGATGGGCCTCGACCGACACGGCCTTGTTTCCGAAGGTCGGGTTGTGGCCGATGTTTGCCACCCCAGGCACGGTCTGACCCTGAACCTCGACCCAGACGGCATAGACGCCGTGCTTGGGCACCAGTTCATCCACCAGTTTGAGATTCGCGGTGGGAAAGCCCAGGAGCTTGCCGCCCCGGTCCATGCCATGCACAACGGTTCCCGTGACCTGGTAGAAGCGGGAGAGGAGCGGTCTGGCAGACCAGACCCGCCCTGATTGCACCATGTCCCGGATGCGGGTCGAACTGACGATAGCCCCATCCTCGGTGACCGGGTCCACGCGGTCCACCTTGAAGCCTAATTCCTGTCCCAGGCTCGTCAGGGTTTCGAAGTTGCCGCTCCTGCCCTTGCCCATGTGGTAGTCGTAACCGATGACCAGTTCCTTGACCGCCAGGCCGTCCACCAGGAATTGCTTGACGAACTCCCGGGGGGAGAGGGCGGCCAGTTTCCGGGTGAATGGGAGCACCAGGGCCACATTTGGGCCGAGTCCGGCGATCAGCTCGAGTTTTTGCGCGGTCATGGTGATGAAGGGCGGCGTCTCCGGCCCCACCAGGACCCGGAGGGGGTGTGGATCAAAGGTCAGGACCACGGAAACAAGGTCTTGGGCCTTGGCCCTGGAGCAGGCGAGACCGATGAGGCGCTGGTGGCCGAGATGCACCCCGTCAAAATTGCCGATGGTCACACAGGCTCCGGCGATGCTCCCGGCAATTTCATCTAACGATTGTGCGACGATCATCGCGGCCTCATGCAGGTTGGTGGCCGGGCCGGGCTGGCCCGCCGAAGGGGGTATAGCTACCCCAAAACAGGCAGGGGTTCAAGTTGCGGGGGGTCACTCGGAATCTTGCTCCTTCCGGGTGGTTTCGAGGGTGTCGAGCTCAAGTTTTTTCTCTGGGGTGTTGGCCTGGGTTTGGGCCTTGTCGAGGTGGAAGCGATATTGCTTGGTGTCGTTTCCGTAGAGGGCGGAGTAGGCGAGGTTCAAGTGGGCATGGAAGAGGTCTCCGGCTGCACCTTGATAGCGGCCAAGGTAATAGTAAACCTCGGCATCGGTCTTGATCTGGTCGAGCACTTCCTGCAGGTAGCGGATCGCTTCGGAGTGGTGTCCCTCTTCTCCGAGCAGGCGGGCGTTGAAATACAGGGTGAGGACGTCCCTCGGGTTCATGAACAGAGATTTTTGTAGGTAGCCCTTGGCTTTTTCGAAGTTGCCGGTCTTGAAGTAATAGCTCCCGGCCTCCCGCAACACCAGGGAATCGCTGCCGCCGCACAGGAGTGCCTGTTCAAAGGCCTGCTCGGCAGGTTCCCTGTGCTTCATCCGGGCGTTGACCATGCCCAGGGCCATGCGGTCGTAGCAGCTGACTTCGGTCGGATTCATGTTGACGATGGTCGCCTCGGCCCAGGTGGGATCGGACAGGCGGCCACGCACCAGGGACCTGACCTTGCGGAACTGTGCCAGGGAGTTGTTCCGGCTGACCACATCCGTTGCCATCTCCTTGATGCGGTCATGCAGGTAGCCGGCACGCTCCGAGAGCTTGGGGTGGGTACTCAGATAGCTGGGAATTGTGCTGGAGCGTCCAGCGAATTGGGTCTTGAGCATCAGTTCGAAGGTCTCAGGCATTCCGGCCGGATTGTAACCAGCTGCCACAAGGTAGTTGATTCCGACGTGATCGGCCTCCCTCTCGTTTTCCTGGGTATAGCTGAGAAAGGCGGCCTGACCGGCAGCTTGGGACCCGATGGCCAGGGCCTGGCCCATTTTGGATGTGTCGG
Source organism: Pseudomonadota bacterium (assembly GCA_018822065.1). Taxonomy (GTDB): domain Bacteria; phylum Desulfobacterota; class Desulfovibrionia; order Desulfovibrionales; family Desulfovibrionaceae; genus JAHJKV01. Next base: position 773 of record JAHJKV010000208.1, on the reverse strand, counting down.
CATTGCCAGTGGCACCGATGAAGACGCCTGCCAGCGTGCCAATGGTCGAGGCCAGCGAGACCTTTTCCATCTTTTCCATGCGGTCGATCACGTGTCGCTGGGAGACATGCGCCAGTTCGTGGCTGATGACCGCGGCAAGCTGGTCTTCGGATTCCAGTTGGGCGAGCAGGCCTGTAAACACGTAGACAAAGCCACCTGGGATAGCGAAGGCGTTCAAAGAATCGTTGAGGATAACCGCCGTGGTGACCTGGAATGGTTGGGGGGGCATGGTTTCATAAACTCGGTTGACCACGCCCTCGACATAGTTGTGGATGAACGGGTCTTCCACGATGGGGAGCATCTTCCGGACCTTCTTGTCAAATTCCCGGCCCATTTCGTTTTCGTCCACGACAGTGGTCTTGCCGAACAGCGCATGGGCCTCGGGAGCCGGGAAGAGCAGGCAAAGGCTTAGCGCAATGCACCACAGGGCGACACGTTGGGACAGCCGCGAAGGAGAAGACGCTGCTGGTCGCGGGGGATGCAACCGCAGAGGGGGGGGCGATACGGTGGTTGGCATGTTGCGTATTCTCCTTAGGGCCTATCAAGGCCTGTGTCTTGATAGCAGATATCCCCAGACAAAAAAAGGGACGCCTGGTCGACGTCCCTTGGTTTTTACAATATTGAAACCGTCTATTTGTTCATCATGTCGAAGAATTCGCGGTTGGATTTGGAGCCTTTCATCTTGTCCAGCAGGAATTCCATGGAATCGATGGAACTCATGGGTGAAATGAGCT
>JAHJKV010000207.1 GCA_018822065.1 Pseudomonadota bacterium | reverse complement strand
CGATGGCCACGACGCGCACCCGGGCCAACCCCTTGGCGTCAAAACCGATCCGCTTGGCAGCACCGTAGGAGAGGTCGATGATCCGCTCGCCGATGAAGGGCCCCCGGTCATTGACCAAGAGTTCCACGTTCCTCCCGTTCTCCAGATTTTCAACCCGGACGATGGTGCCCAGCGGCAGGGTCTTGTGGGCCGCACTCATGGAATACATATTATAAATGGAGCCGGAGGCTGTTTGCAGTCCGTGGTTTTCCGAACCATACCAGGAAGCGGTGCCGACCACGTCGTAGCCGTTGGCGGTCTGCAGCGGGTAGTAGCGCTTGCCCATGACGGTATACGGGTTGGTCTTGGGGCCATAGGTACCCAGTTCGGCAGGCGGTGCGCCCTGGTCGCTGGGGATGCTGGCCGTGGTGGTGGTGCGGCCGGGACGCGAGGAAACGTGTCCCCTGCCGGTGAGGTCGCCCGCGATATCCATGACCGCGCCGCAGCCGGTCAAAAGAAAAGTTGCCAAAATGGCGCATATGATGATGATTCGGTTCATGATTCCTCCCAAGAATTCGATACCGACCTGAAAACAAAGGAAACAATTTCCTCCCGCGCCTACATCGCAACACCCGTGCCAGGTCATTTTTTCCACCTTGCTCCCTGGAATGAAAAAGCGTATAGCGCCCAGACCGCAATGAATTCCGCCTGTTTCGGGCGGGAGCGGCTAACCCAAATAAAAGAGAATAAAGCTGATGCAGAGCACCGAAAAACTGCGCAATGTTGCAATTATTGCCCATGTCGACCATGGCAAGACCACCCTGGTGGATGCAATGTTCCGCCAGGCCGGACTGTTCCGGGATAATCAGGAAGTTGAAAAGCGGATCATGGACAACATGGACCTGGAGCGCGAGCGCGGGATCACCATCTCGGCCAAGAACTGCTCCGTGCAGCGCGGGGATGTGAAGATCAACATCATCGACACCCCTGGTCACGCCGACTTTGGCGGTGAAGTGGAGCGTTCCCTGTCCATGGCCGATGGCGCTATCCTGTTGGTGGACGCTGCCGAGGGCCCCCTGCCCCAGACCCGTTTCGTCCTGGGCAAGGCGCTGGACCGTGGCCTGACCATCATCGTGGTGGTCAACAAGATCGACCGCTCCGATGCCCGCCCGGCAGAAGTGCTCGACGAAATCTACGACCTGTTCATCGACCTGGACGCCAGCGAAGATCAGTTGGATTTCCCTGTGCTCTACGCCATTGGCCGCGATGGCACAGCCTCCCACGAACTGAAGACCCCTGGCGAGAACCTGGACCCGATCTTCGACGCCATCCTGAACCAGCTTCCCGCGCCCAAGGTGGACTCCACCAAGGCCTTCAAGATGCTGGTGGCCGACCTCGGCTACTCCGACTACCTGGGCCGTCTGGCCGTTGGCCGCGTGGCTGCGGGCATGGTTCACGAGAGCGACCAGCTGGTCTGCGTCGGCGAGAATGGCAAGCCCCGTCCCCTGCGCGTCACCCGCTTGCAGGGCTATAATGGCCCTCGCCTGGAGCCTGTGGACGGCGCCGTCGCTGGCGACATCGTGGTCCTTTCCGGTATCGAGGACGTGACCATCGGCGACACCATCGCCACCATGGACGACCACGCCCCCCTGCCGCGCATCCGCGTGGACGAGCCCACCGTGTCCATGACTTTCTCCATCAACACCTCGCCCCTGGCCGGAACCGAAGGGTCCATCGTCCAGGCAGGCAAGATTTATGAGCGTCTCCAGCGCGAGACCCTGAACAACGTGGCCATGCGCGTGGAAAAGACCGACGACAAGGAGGCCTTCCTGGTCTCAGGCCGCGGCGAGTTCCAGATGGCCATCCTGGTCGAACAGATGCGCCGCGAGGGCTTCGAGCTGACCGTGGGCCGCCCCCAGGTGATCATGAAGCACATCGACGGCAAGCTGCAGGAACCCATCGAGCACGTCTTCGTTGACTGCGACGAGGTATTCATGGGCATCGTCACCGAGAAGCTGTCCATGCGCAAAGGGCGGATGAGCAACATGGTCAACCACGGCTCGGGCCGGGTGCGGATCGAGTTTTCCGTGCCCTCGCGCGGCCTGATCGGCTACCGCGATGAATTCCTTACCGACACCAAGGGCACGGGCATCCTGAACTCCCTGCTGGAGGGCTACGGCGACCATCGGGGCGATTTCCCCACCCGCCGTTCCGGTTCCATCGTCTGCGATCGCAAGGGTAAGGCCGTGGCCTACGCCATCTTCCACCTGGAGCCGCGCGGCGAGATCATCGTGGAGCCGGGCGACCCGGTCTATGATGGCATGGTCGTGGGTGAGCGTAACAAGGCCGGGGACATCGACGTGAACCCGACCAAGGAAAAGAAGCTGACCAACATGCGCGCCTCCGGCAAGGACGAAGCGATCATCCTCACCCCGGTGAAGCCCATGACACTCGAGCGCGCCCTGCACTTCATCGCCGAAGACGAACTGGTGGAAGTCACCCCCAAATCCATCCGCCTCAGAAAAATAGCCCTCACCGCCCAGGACCGCCGCCGCGGCGAAAAGATCAAGAAGGGCATCGCCTAACCGATCTGATTTGAAAATTGAATGAACAAAGGCCGACCTGGGAAACCGGGTCGGCCTTTTCTTATGCGGCACCATGTCAAGAACTCCCATTCTTTCTTGTTTTCTCAATAATTAAAGCAGACTCCACCCTCGCCTTATGGCGTATTGGTAATGTATTTCTTTTCTTATTCGTGCTCTGAGGCACCAAGTACCGATTCGGTACACTATCATTTTAGGATCGCCATTTTTATTTCGTAGTCTACGCTACCAAAGGCCCCTCGCGATCCGTTTATGACTGCGTTACTGGCAAGCTCAGCTTCCAGAGCAGCGCAGCCAGTTTACGAGCCAAGGCAGCTATTGCCTTTTGAGCAATGCCACTTTTGCTGTAAATTCGGTTGTAAAAGTCCCTCGCCCATTCATCTTTTTGCTTCCAAATCCACGCTGCCTCAATGAGTAAACTTCGCAATCGACGTTGCCCAACAGGGCGCAAGCGACCTTTACCCTTGCTCAGTCCGCTTTGGCGTATAACCGGCGCGAGTCCCAGATACGCTGTGACCTCCTTGCTATTGTTGAATCGTTCGGGTCGGAATATCTCTGCCGCAAACGTAGTTGCCACCACTTCGCCCACCCCAGGAACGGACCTCATGGCGGCAATGCGTCTTGCCTCGTCTTGTTCCTTGGAAATGATGCGTAATCGCAAATCAACCTGACGTTGTGCAGCTGCAAGATAGTTCAATTCGTCGAGTAAGCTTGTTCGTGTGTCATCTGCGCCAGGCGGCAATGGTATGGTTGCCAGTGCTGTAATAGCGGCCTTGCTCCAATGGTCAATACCTGCGGGTTCGGTCGCACCCAAAGACAGCAATAAGCCTCGAATTCGTTGCTTCACTTTACGCAATGAATCGGTGATTTGGTGTCTGCGACGTTGAAGAGAGCGAAAAGCTTCTTCCTTTTCATTAGGGATCGCGATGGGACGAATCATGCCGGAAGCAGCCATCTCGGCCAGTTTTCGACAATCGAGGCTGTCGGTTTTGTTGGTGGGAGCTACCGGACGAGGTATGCGACTCGGAGCGGCAACGATGACAGTAATGCCAGCCGCCTTGAGGCTTCGGGCTAGCCCAAAACCAGTTGGGCCAGCTTCGTAGCAAACAGCGCCAATGTGGACGGGGAGGGAAGAAAGGATTTGCGTGAGCGAGTAAACGTCGGCAGGACTAGACCAGTCTTTGACCATCCCATCGGGTCGGAGCAATGCCACGCTAAACGTCTTTTTGTGAACATCAACCCCAACGAAAACGCGTTGATCAACAAATGCTTCCACAAACCGATACACTGATGATATCTTGATACTCGCCATGTCGGCCTCCTTTGAGCTTCACTTTTACTGGTACTGTTACCAGATTAAGCCTTGGAGTGCCGACATGGTATTTTTGT
>JAHJKV010000025.1 GCA_018822065.1 Pseudomonadota bacterium | reverse complement strand
TGACCATTGAGCAATTGGCCCAGATCGTCGGCTCCACCCGCCAGACCGTCTCCATGCTGCTCAACGACCTGGTCCGTTCCGGCGACCTGGAAAAGGCCGGACGCGGGGCCTATCTGATCCCCGATTTAGGTCGTTTGGGAAAGCATCTGACCTGATCCGAACACGATTTATAACCCAAACACCCTTCTTTTGTCGGCCAGCCGACAGATTTCATTCCCTTATCGCGCTATATTCCACCTGTGATGGATATCCGTTGCGGACAGCCAACCGCCCATACCGGGCCTGCGCTCAAGATTCTGGAGGAATGAAGATGGCGAAAGAAAAACGATCGATCGACGACCTGACCATGTGGGACGATGCAAAACAGATGATCCGAAAGGCGGAAAAAGACGGGGTTGAAACCGTCTGGGACCGCCTGGAGCAACAAACGCCCCATTGCCCGTTCTGTGAGCAGGGCCTGACCTGCCAGAAATGCGTCATGGGACCGTGCCGCATCTCGGAGAAAAAACCTCGGGGTGTCTGCGGCGCAGATGCAGACCTCACCGTGGCCCGCAACTTCGGTCGCTTCGTGGCCGCCGGTGCAGCCTCCCACTCTGACCATGGACGCGACCTGGTGGAAACCTTGCTGGCCATTGGCCAAGGCAAGACAACAGACTACACGGTTCGAGATGAAGAGAAACTTCGACGCATCGCCGGTGAGATTGGCCTTGACGTCGCTGGCAAAGACACCAAAACCCTTGCCAAGGAAGTGGCCGAGTCCATGACTCAGGATTTCGGTTTTGCCACCAAATCTCTCGGATTTATGTCCAGGGTCCCGGCCAAACGGCGAGAACTTTGGAAAAAGCTGGGCATCACCCCGCGCGGCATCGACCGCGACATCGTGGAAATGATGCACCGCACCCACATGGGCGTGGATTCTGACCCGGTCAGCCTGTGCCTGCATTCAGCCCGATTGTGCCTGGGCGACGGCTGGGGCGGTTCCATGATCGGCACGGAATTGTCTGACGTTATTTTTGGCACCCCCACCCCGACCACGGGCAAGGTCAATCTGGGCGTCATCCAGGAAGATCAAGTCAACATTCTGGTGCACGGCCATTCCCCCATCGTCTCTGAAATGGTTCTGGCCGCCGTCAACGACCCGGATCTCCTGGCTGCGGCAAAAGCGGCCGGAGCCACAGGCATCAACCTGGCTGGCCTGTGCTGCACGGGCAACGAACTGCTCATGCGCCAGGGCGTCCCCATGGCCGGCAACCACCTGATGACAGAGCTTGCCATCATCACCGGCGCCGTGGAGATGATCCTGGTGGACTACCAGTGCATCATGCCGTCGCTCGTTCAGGTCTCCAGCTGCTATCACACCAAGTTCATTTCCACCTCGGACAAGGCCAAGTTCGCTGGTGCTGAACACGTTGAATTCAATCATACAAACGCCAAGGAACAAGCTCGCAAGGTGGTCCGCATGGCCATCGAGGGCTTCAAGCTGCGCGACAAAAGCCGCGTGGACATTCCGGGCGAACCCGTGGAACTGATGACCGGCTTCTCCAACGAAGCTATCCTTGGAGCCCTCGGCGGCACGCCCGACCCGCTCATCGACGCCATCAAGGCCGGAGCCGTACGCGGCGCCGTGGGCATCGTGGGCTGCAATAATCCCAAGCAAAAGCACGACTACGTACACGTGAACCTGGCCAAGGAACTGATCAAGCGCGACATCCTGGTGCTGGTTACCGGCTGTGCGACAGTAGCCATGGGCAAGGCCGGGCTGATGATGCCGGGCGCTGCGTCCCAGGCGGGCGACGGCCTCAAGGCTGTCTGTGAATCCCTGGGCATCCCGCCCGTGTTGCATGTCGGTTCCTGCGTGGACAACTCACGCATCCTGCACCTGTGCGGCGTCCTGGCCAACGCCCTAGGCGTGGACATCGCCGATCTGCCCGTGGCGGCCTCCGCACCCGAATGGTACTCGGAAAAAGCCGCAGCCATCGGCCTCTATGCCGTGGCATCCGGCATTTATACCCATCTTGGCCTGCCCCCTAACATCACCGGCTCGGAGATGGTCACCGGACTGGCCCTTGGCGGGCTGAACGACGTGGTGGGGGCCTGCTTCGCAGTGGAACCGGACCCGTTCAAGGCCGCAGACTTGATCGACGCGCGCATCAAGGCCAAGCGCAAGGGCCTGGGTCTGTCCGAATAACCTGTTTGACTGGGGAAAGCCGACCTGTCGGAAGGGGACGAGTCTGCTGCCGGGGGGAACTTTTTCCCCCGGCGCCCCTCTTTCCCTTCAAAGCCCACGGAGCACCAGATGAAAATCGCATTCGCCGGAAAGGGCGGCGTCGGCAAGACAACCCTCTGCGCCTGGACCGCCGACTATCTGGCCCGGCAGGGAAAAAATGTCTGGATGGTCGACGCGGACACCGCCCTCTCCCTGGGCGCGGCCTCGGGCCTGCCCGCGAGCGAACTCCCCGTCCCCCTGGTGGAGCGCGAGGATCTGGTGCGCGAGCGCATCGGCGCGGGCATGCTCAACCTGAACCCGGACGTCTCGGACCTGCCAGAGACCCTGGCCGTGGAAATCCCCCTCGGCTCCCCCCCTGCGCAGGGCATCACCCCCGGTCGCAAGCGGCTCCTGGTCATGGGCACGGTCACGGGCGCGGGTGGCGGCTGCGCCTGCACGGCCAACGCGCTGCTCAAGGCCCTTTTGGCGCACATCGTCATGGACAGCAGCCATGACACCTGGGTGCTGGTGGACCTGGAAGCGGGAGTCGAACATTTGGGCCGGGGCACGGTCAGCCACTTGGACGGGCTGGTTGTGGTCTCGGAGCCGAGCATGAGAGGCCTGGGCGTTGCCGCTGAAATCGGCCGTCTGGCCACGGACCTCGACCTG
>JAHJKV010000206.1 GCA_018822065.1 Pseudomonadota bacterium | reverse complement strand
GCAGAATATAAGTTTGAGGAAAAAGGAGTTCCAAATGTCCGATTTCCATAGAGGCAGACGACTGCGTGGCAGCGCCGCGATGCGTGAGTTGGTGCGAGAGAATGAGGTCCGGCCCCAGGACCTGATGATGCCCTATTTCGTCGTCGATACTGACGACGTCTCCTTCCGCAAGCCCATCGGCTCCATGCCCGGACAGTTCCAGCTCAGCCTGCAAGAGTTGGACAAGCAGGTGACTGCGGCCATCAAAAATGGCCTCAGAAGCGTGATTCTTTTCGGCATCCCGAAGGTGAAAGACCCCACGGGTTCCCAGGCCTATGCCGCCGACGGCATCGTGCAGCGGGCCGTGCGCATGCTCAAGACCTCCCATCCGAGCCTGCTGGTGTGCACTGATGTCTGCCTGTGCGAATATACCTCCCACGGCCACTGCGGACTCATCCAGGACGAATATGTCCAGAACGACCAGACCATTGAGTTGCTGGCCCGCACTGCCCTCTCCCATGTCCGGGCCGGGGCGGACATGGTGGCTCCGTGGACATGATGGACGGTCGCGTGGCCGCCATCCGCATGCTCTTGGATTCCCAGGGATTCATGAACACACCGATCATGAGCTACGCTGTGAAATACGCCTCCAGCTTCTACGGTCCATTCCGTGAAGCAGCCGAGTCCACCCCCCAGTTCGGCGACCGCAAGACCTACCAGATGGACCCGGCCAATGGCCGCGAAGGGTTGCGCGAGGCAACGGCGGACGCCTTTGAGGGCGCGGATATCCTCATGGTCAAACCCGGCATGCCCTACCTCGACATCCTGCGCCAGTTGCGCGACACCTTCGACCTCCCCCTGGCCGCCTACCAAGTCTCGGGCGAATATTCGATGATCAAAGCTGCCGCAGCCAACGGCTGGATCGACGAGAACGCCGTGGTCATGGAGTCCCTGGTCGCCTTCAAGCGCGCCGGGGCCGACCTGATCCTGACCTATTTCGCCGAGGATGCCCTGAAACTCCTCGCCAAGTAATCAATAAGCATAAATAACGGATAGATTGATATGAGCAAAAACGAACGCCAGACTGCCGACATGCCTGAATACACTGCGGGGAAACCCGCCGGACATCCTGGTGGACATCTGGGCAACAAGGGCAGTCACCCAGGCGGCCATCCCCATGCCAAGGCGGACGGCGCACCGGCCATGAAGCTTGCGGACGGTTCCCCTGCCTGTCGGCTCATTGCCTGGGAAGTGACCCGCAGTTGCAACCTGGCCTGCAAGCACTGTCGGGCCGAGGCGCACACCGAGCCCTATCCGGGCGAGCTGACCACCGAGGAGGCCAAGGCGCTCATCGACACCTTCCCCGAGGTAGGCAACCCGATCATCATCTTCACCGGCGGCGAGCCGCTCATGCGCCACGATATTTTCGAGCTCATCCCCTATGCCAAGAGCAAAGGGTTGCGGTGCGTCATGGCCCCCAACGGCACCTTGCTCACCCCGGAAAACACGCTCAAGATCAAGGAAGCGGGCATCGAACGCTGCTCCATCTCCATCGACGCGCCCACCGCCGAGCAGCATGACGATTTCCGCGGCGTGCAGGGAGCCTTTCAGGCCTCCATGAACGGCATCCAGATGCTCAAGGACCAGGGCATCGATTTCCAGATCAACACCACGGTCACCAAGAACAACCTGCCGTTCTTCAAGGACATTTTCCACCTGTGCAAGGACCTCGGCGCCTCGGCCTGGCACATCTTCCTGCTGGTGCCCACGGGCCGCGCCGCCGAGCTTGGCACCGAGGTTATCACGGACCAGGAATACGAGCAGGTCCTGAACTGGTTCTACGATTTCCAGAAGACCACGGACATGCAACTCAAGGCCACCTGCGCCCCCCATTACCACCGCATCCTGCGCCAACGTGCCAAGGAAGACGGCATCCCCGTTACCTTTGAAAACTTCGGGCTGGATGCTGTCAGCCGTGGCTGCCTCGGCGGCGTGGGTTTCTGTTTCATCTCCCATCGCGGCCAGGTCCAGCCCTGCGGCTACCTGGAACTCGACTGCGGCGACGTG
>JAHJKV010000205.1 GCA_018822065.1 Pseudomonadota bacterium | reverse complement strand
GGTCGAATCCCAGGACATGGCCTATCAGAGTCTGGTGGACAAGGGATTGATCCCGACCAAGGTGAAGCTGGGCGGGGCCATCAAGAAGACCGAGGTCGGCGGTGGGTTCATGGCCCGGTTCCAGCAGATCAAACCCCAGGACCTGATCCTCTTCACCAAGCAGCTCAAGACCATGCTCAACGCAGGCGTGCCAGTGCTGCAGACCCTGAAGGTATTGGAGGAACAGACCGAGAACCCGAGGCTCAAGGCTGCCGTGGTGGACATCATCAACGACGTGACCACAGGCAGCACGCTCTTCCGGGCCTTTTCCAGACACAAGTCCATCTTCTCCCGCCTTTATTGCAACATGGTCCGGGCGGGCGAGGTTTCGGGTACCCTGCTGGAGGTACTGGAGCGGCTCATCTACATCGTCGAGCATGAAAACAAGGTGATCAAGGACATCAAGTCCGCCCTAACCTACCCGATTGTCGTGGTCGTGGCCCTGGTCATTGCCTTTATCGTGCTCATCACCGTGGTGCTGCCGAACTTCATCGATTTGTTCGAGGGCCAGGGTATTGAACTACCCATGCCTACTCGTATCTGCATTGAGATTCACCATGTGTTTATGGCGTATTGGCCGCTCATCCTCGTGGGCACATTTGCAGCCGGTTTCGGTCTGGTCACCTGGGTGAAAACCGAGCGGGGCTGTCTGATGAAGGATCGTTTTCTGCTTGCGCTCCCCATTCTTGGAGATGTGTTCGTCAAGGCGGCCATGTCCCGTTTCGGCTCCATCTTTGCCATCCTCCAGGCCTCGGGTGTCACCGTGCTGGAAAGCGTGGACATCATCTCCGGTACCATCGGCAACTCGGCGGTGAGCAAGGAGTTTGAAGGGGTGCGCGAAAAGCTGGAGCAGGGGCGTGGTCTGGCTGGTCCCCTCAAACAGGCGCGCTATTTCACGCCCATGCTGGTGAGCATGGTGGCCATCGGCGAGGAATCGGGCCAGTTGGAGGAAATGCTCAAGGAAATCAGTGTGCACTACGACTACGAGGTGGACTACTCGGTTTCCAAGATGAGCGAGCTTTTGGGGCCGATGCTGGTGGCCTGTCTGGCTGGCGTGGTCGGCTTCTTCGGTCTGGCCATCATGCTGCCCATGATCGATCTGATGACGAACGCCATGAGCGGCATGTGAAGCGATACGAAGGTACTATTTGGGGAAAAGGAAATTGTTGGGATTTGATTGGGATTGTGCTATGAAAAGTGTGCCTGGATCGAAGCACTTCCACGCATTTGCTGCGGGACGGCCCAGGTGACGCCAAACATTCAAAGGAGAGGATAGACCTATGCGTAGACTGAACAAACGCGAGGGTGGTTTCACCCTCATCGAACTGATTACCGTGATCATCATCCTGGGTATTCTGGCTGCTGTCGTGGCGCCCAAATACTTCAACATGTCCACCCAGGCGACCAATGCTGCTCTGAATGGCGCGGCCAGCGAAGGCGTGGCCCGTTTGAGCATGGCCTTTGCCCAGTACACCCTGAACACAGGTACGGCTCCTGCCAACCTGGCCCCCCTCCAGGTAGCCGCCTATCTTGGTGCAAACCCGGTGGATATCGGCGACTTCACCCTTGCCTATGGTGGTGGAACCGGTGCTTCTCCCAACGTGACCGACGTGACTATCACGCCGACGAACGCGGACGGCACGGCCGGGACCGCAATGACGGTTCCCTGGCCCGGAAACTAGCGACGATTTAGGGTATGATACGGCGTAACAGGGATTGGACAGCGAGCAGCATGAGCGGTTTTACGCTCATCGAACTGATCACTGTTATCATCATCCTGGGCATCCTCGCCGCTGTGATCGCGCCGAGGTACTTCGACATGACCACCACGGCGGAAAGTAACACCAACCAGCAAGCGCTGTCCGAGGCTGTGGTGCAGTTTAACCTCGCGTTTATGAAATACGTGGTTGACAATAAGGCACCGCCGGCAGACTTGGCGGCCATATCCGGGGCGGGATATCTCAATCTGGATGGCAGCAGTCAGGTTGTTGTGGGTGATTACCAGTTCACCTATGCGACAAGCGGTACGGGTATATTGGTATCGGCTCAGCGGTCCAATGGATCAGGAGGCTGGACGGTTGCGGTGACGCGTACCATTGACTGGCCGTAATGCATCTGAAGTGATTATGACAGGGGGCTTCGGCCCCCTTTTTTTAATGTTCCAATATTGCCTTGTAGAGCACGGGCATGTACACCTGAACAAAGTATCATCCCTTAGCCGGAGCAAGTCATGGCCCAGATCAACGCCTTTTTCAAGATGCTGCACGAACATAGTGGCAGCGACCTGCATCTGTGCACCGGGTCCCAGCCGATCATGCGCTTGCGGGGAGATTTGCAGCGGATCAAATACAAGGCCTTCGAGGACGAGGAGCTGCGAAAGCTCCTCTATGAAATCACGCCCGAGGACAAGATCAAGGTCTTCGAGGAATGCGGCGACGTGGATTTCGCCTATGAAGTGCCGGGCATGGCCCGCTATCGGGTGAACTTTTTCCAGCAGCAGCGCGGAATAGCCGCCGTGTTTCGCGAAATTCCCCAGACCATTCTTTCCCTCGACATCTTGGGCCTGCCCGAATGCCTCAAAAATATGGCCATGCTCGACAAGGGGTTGGTCCTGGTCACCGGCCCGACAGGCTCCGGCAAGTCCACCACGCTCGCGGCAATGATGGACTACGCCAATACCAACCGCAAGGACCACATCCTGACCATCGAGGACCCTATCGAATTTGTGCACAAGAACCGGGGCTGCCTCTTCAACCAGCGCGAGGTGGGGCGCCACACCAAAAGTTTCAAATCCGCCCTGCGCGGCGCTCTGCGCGAAGACCCGGACATCATCCTCGTGGGCGAAATGCGCGACTATGAGACCATCGCCCTGGCGCTGGAAGCGGCCGAGACCGGTCACCTCGTGCTCTCCACCCTGCACACCGTCTCTGCCGTGAAGACCGTGGACCGCATCATCGAGGTCTTCCCCGAGGAGATGCAATCCCAGGTACGTACCAGCTTTGCAGACAGCTTCCGGGCCATCGTTTCCCAGTCGCTCCTAAAGAAAAAGGACGGGCGTGGCCGTGTCGCCGCCCTGGATATCCTCATGGGCATCCCCTCGGTCAGAAACCTGATCCGTAAGGGCGACAACCACCAGATTCCCTCGGTCATGCAGACCGGCAAGCAGCATGGCATGATGCCCTTGGACGACCACATCACCGAACTCTACGAACAGGGTGTCATCTCCGCCTCGGTGGCGGTGGCGCATGCCCTGGACAAGGAAAAGGTCCGGGCCAGGGTCGGGCCGGACACGCCGGAGATGTAGCCATGCAGACGGAAAAATTCGACGCCATCATCAACGCGGTCCTGGAGAAACACCCCGACCTCTCGGACATTGTCATGACCCCCGGCAAGGGCGTTCAGGCCGAGGTGCACGGCGAACTGGTCACGGTCAAGCTCGGTCCGAGCCTGGAGCGGCTCACCCCGATCCTGACCAGCGCCATGAGCACGGCGCTCATCAGCGACAGCAAGGTCCACCAACGTCAGCTGGCCGGGCAGGGTTCTTGCGACCTCTCCTACGGCCTGGCAGGCAAGGGCCGCTTCCGGGTGAACATCTTCAAGCAGCGTGGCAATCTCTCCATTGTCATGCGCAAACTGCCCACGAGTATCCCCACGGCCAAGGAACTCGGCCTGCCTCCGGTATTCTCGGACATTGCCAAGGAAAAATACGGCATGGTCCTGGTCACGGGCGGCACGGGCACGGGCAAGTCCAACTCCCTGGCCGCGCTCATCGACCGCATCAATGAGACCCGAGCCGTACATATCCTGACCCTTGAAGACCCCGTGGAGTTCACCCACCGCCACAAGAAGGGCGTGGTGAACCAGCGAGAGCAGCACGCGGACTTCGATTCCTTTGCCTCAGGCCTCCGGGCCGCCCTGCGCCAGGCCCCCAAGGTGATCATGGTCGGCGAGATTCGCGACCGCGAGACCATGGCCATCGCGCTCCAGGCCGCAGGCACGGGCCATCTGGTGGTCTCCACCATCCACGCCAACGATACCGGCTCGACCATCAACCGCGTCCTCGGGCTTTTCGATTCCGCCGAGCAACGGGTGGTGCGCATGCAGCTGGCCGAGAGCCTGAAATATGTGGTCTCCCAGCGACTCCTGCCGGGCAAGGAGGGAGGCCGCGTGGCCGCCTTCGAGGTCATGCGAAACACTCTGCGCATCCGCGAGCTGATGCTTGGCGGCGAGGACGGGGACAAGACCTTTTACGGGATCATCGCCGATGGTCAGCCCTATGGCATGCAGACCTTTGACCAGCACCTTTTCGCCCTGTTTGAGGCCGGGTCCATCACCGAGGAAACTGCCATGCTCGCTGCCTCGGACCGCTCCAAGCTGGGGATGATGATCGACAACATCAAGATGAAACGCGGCGAATCCATCAGCCAGCTCAAGGTCGGCGAACTGGAGGAGGACATCAACCTGGAACTGGCCTGAGATCCGGGGACATGGGTTGTATCAGGTTGTCTGTTTGAGAGTATTTCAATAAGACTGGCTACCAATAAGAAAGCCCGCCAAGAGGCGGGCTTTTTGGTATTCTGTCAGGCAGGGAACGAGTTTCAGTTCTGAGGTTCGATGATGATCTCCCCATAGCTCGGTTTTTTCTTTTTGACCTCGGCAGGTTCAGTCTCTTTGTCTGGGTTGGTGTTTGCGCTTTTGGCACCCTTCCCGATGACCTTGAATTCATCCTTGCCTGTGGGCTTTTCAGCCGCCTCCTCAGCGGTCTGAGGTGGGCCCACGGCCCAAGCAGAGTGGATGGGAGTCATTACCGCCAAGAAAGCTACAAAGGCGAAACAAAGGATGCAACTGCGCATGGCTGATACCTCTGGGTTAAGGTTGCCGGAGCCCGTCGTTGTAAAGGGTCAGGACTTCAGCTGCTGAAAGCTGCCGGTTATATATGTACAACTCGTCTACGATACCATCGAAGGCATAGTCGCCGTCACCGAACTGGGCTCCGATGGTCATGGAGGAGGCTGTGGACCGAGCCGGGCCTGGAAGGCTGGCCAGGGATCTCTCCTCTACTCCATTGATGTAGATGACCAATTCATCTGCCCCGGCGGCCTGGTCCCAGGTGGCTGCGATATGGTACCAGGTGTCTTCCTGCATGTTCGTGGTCGCCTTGATTTCATAGTAAGTGTTGTTGTTGGGGATGATGATCATGCTTGGTGAATCGTCGTCGCCGGTAAATTGCAGGGAGTAGGTTTCGTCAGAGAAGATACCAAGATGGTTAGAATTTTGGCTTTCTCCCTTGTGGATGATGCCGCCCCAGGTGTTGAAGCTGTTCATGTATACCCAGCAGGAAATGGAACCCTTGCTGGTCAAGTTCAGGGTGGAATCCGAGGGAATCTCTGCTTGGCCGCCGGAGTCCGCGTTCATGAGCAGGCCGGAGCAGGCC
>JAHJKV010000204.1 GCA_018822065.1 Pseudomonadota bacterium | reverse complement strand
GTCGTGCCCTTGCTCGTTAAGCACTACGATGATGACGATCCCAAGGTCAGGAAGCAGATAAGGGCAAGCCTCGCAAGACTCACACAATCTGAGCTGGGCGAGCTGGCGTTGGTTGAGTGCATGTTCAGTCGACACCCGTTCATAGCCTCCACTGCCGCTGCGATCCTTGAGGAGAGGAACTTCAACAGCGTCAACTTGTTGTCGTACTACAGACAAACCGAGAACCTCATCATGCAGGCACGCAAGACTGATGTGTTCTGCCAGGATGTGGAGGAGCTCGTTACCGATTCGATTGACACTTATAAGGAGGGCAGGTTCGACCAGGCCATGACCAACATGATGATGGCCAAAGACTTGCTCGAGGATAGACTGGAGTGGCACGGGCACCTCAGAGGATACATCCAGGACGTGCTGAAGTTGACCCCGACGCTTGGCCGAAGCCACCAACCCGTCCTTCAGGGCCTGCTCGGCAATAGCCTGATGTTTGGGGTCACAGGCAGTATAGACGGACAAACCCTTGGTATAGACCGTATCCTCACCATACTTGTCTATGAGCCAACGACGGACCTCTTCCAGATAATAGGCCCCCTTGCCCCAGGATGGGTCAGGCATGCTCTTGAGCACGATTTCCTCGTCCAGGGCTTCGCGCTCCTGTTCGGGGGTAATCCAGCCCAGGTTGCGCATCTGCCCGAGCACATAGCGCTGACGGTCCTTGGCGGACTTGAAATTGTCATAGGGATTGTAGCGGCTTGGAGCCTGGGGAAGCCCGGCGATCATGGCCGCTTCCGCCAGAGTCACTTCACTGGAATGCTTGCCGAAGTACGAACGGCAGGCCGCCTCGACCCCATAGCTGTGGGCACCGAGGAATATCTGGTTCAGGTAGATGATCAGGATCTCTTCCTTGGTCAGATACTTCTCCAGACGGTAGGCAAGGATGGCCTCCTTGATCTTCCGTTCATAGCTGCGCTCGTTGGTCAGGAGCAGTTGCTTCACAATCTGCTGGGTGATGGTGGAGCCACCCTGTTTGATGCCGCCGGCCTGCAGGTTGATGATGAAGGCCCGGAAGATGGCCATAAGGTCCACACCCTCGTGGTCGTAGAAGGAATTGTCCTCCGAGGCCAGGAAGGCCAAAGGTAGCCATTTGTTCATCTCGTCGAGCTTCACCAGCCACCGGCGTTCCTTGTAAAAATAGCCGAGCACACCACCATCGCGGTCGTGCACCGTGGTCACAAGGGCCGGAGCATAGTCGGTGATCCGGGTGAAATTCGGCAGGTCCTGAGAGGCCCAGTGATACATATAGTAAATCACGCCAACACCACCCAGACACACCAGGAGAATCAAGACTGCAAAATATTTAAGAAATTTCTTCATGTGTTCCTAGAAGGTTTTTTTGACCCGCTTCATGCCAGGGCGCGGAGGCAGCCCCCATACAAGTCGTAGCCGCCCCATGAGATCGCGAACCTTGGTCGAGGTGGTATGCACCGATTCAAGGAGCTTCTTCTGGTTTAGCGCCTCCTTGCGGGCGAGGCAAGTTAAGGTATTGAAAAAAGTGACGCGATCCCCGCTCATCCAGACGGGAAACAAGCGGCAGTAATATGGTCTGGCCTCTTCAGGAATGACGCAGCCCCTAGGCCCAAGAAATTTGCAACTCCCGTCGTTGTCAACAGCCAGACGAAAGTGAAACTTGCGCGGCTTAAAGAGCGCGCGTACCTGTTCAGCCTCATCGGGAAACAGCTGGCACATGTTGCCGATAAAGGCCTCGGTGTTTTCCTGCATGGCAAAGCCACCGGAAGAGTTCACTTCGGTCTGGATGCGCTCTTTCTCCGCCTGGGAAAGGGGAAAGCAGTTTTCCTCATTGCCCAGGGAGAGTTGGCAGCAGGTCGGCCCCAGAAGAGCGCAGCGTTTGCACACGCCCGGATCGTTCCGGGGCCCACTGGATTTGCTGAAATCACTCTGGTCGCGCTGGTTGCTCACCTGGTCTCCTGGCTAATGAGCAGAAAATTTGAGCCGCCCCTTGCCGAGCAGATCGTGCAGATGGATCAGACCCTGGAACAGGCCATCTTCAGCGACCACGGGCAAGACCGTGATCTGGTGGGCTTCCATGATGTCGAGCACACGAGATGAGGGCTCGCTGACGATCGCGGTGCGGGGTTTGGCGGTCATGACTTCCACAGCGGGACGGGTGGGGTCGAGGGGGCCGGAGCAGACCATGCGCCGCACGTCGCCATCAGAGATGACCCCGAGGACCTTGTTGTCCGCGCCAAGAATCACCACCAGGCCGAAACCGCCATCATTCAAGGCGTCCAGCGCCCCGGAAAGAGGTGCGGTGGCGTCCACCACAGGCAGCGCATCCGTATGCATGAACTCGATCACGCTCAGGGAGAGCCTTGCGCCGAGGGAACCGCCGGGATGGAACCGCTTGAAATCTTTCTGGTCAAAGCCGTTCTTGCGCATCAGGCAGACGGCCAGGGCATCGCCAACGGCAAGGATCGCCGTTGTGGAAGCCGTGGGTGCCAAACCCAGCGGGCAGGCCTCCCGTTCGACGCGCACCGGGATGATGACGTCACTGAGCATGGCCAGGGTGGAATCCTCGCCGCCAGTGATGCCCACGATGGTCGCTCCCAGGCTGCGCATGGCAGGCAGAATGGCGTTGAGTTCATCGGTTTCGCCGGAATTGGAGATGGCCAGGATCACGTCCTCGGCTCGGAGCATGCCCATGTCGCCGTGGGCTCCTTCCACCGGATGCAGGAAGAAAGAGGGAGTACCGGTGCTGGAGAGGGTCGCCGCGATCTTTCGTCCCACCAGTCCGGACTTGCCGATGCCGCTGACAACCACTCGTCCGCGGCACGCGCCCAGCTTCTCCAGGGCCTGAGAAAATCCGCCGTCGAGTTGATCGCGAACAAGGGTCAACCCCTCGATCTCGATATCCAGCACTTCCCGGGCAATGCCCAGCAGGTCCATATTCGTATCATGGGCCATGGGTTCTCCTACTTGCAATACTCGCTGATGATGCCCGGCTTCCTGCCCTGGTCCTCCAGACAATGCTTGCCAGAGGTCACGGTGGGCGGAATGGGATAGTTGCCATCATAGCAGGCCAGACAATAGTCGTCTTTTTCCTTCACCGATTCCAACAGTCCGGGGATGGTCAGGTAGTGGAGACTGTCAAGGCCGATGAACCGGGCGATCTCGTGGATGGAATTGTTGGCCGCGATGAGCTCTCCCTTGGAGGAAAAATCGATGCCGTAGAAACAGGGGAACTTGATGGCCGGGCAGGCCACGCGCATGTGAATCTCGCCGGCACCCAGTTCCCGAAGCTTCTTGACGCGGGTGCGGATGGTAGTGCCGCGCACGATGGAATCCTCAACAATGATGATCCGCTTGCCCTCGATGACTGAGCGGACCGGGTTGAGCTTCACACGCACACCGAAGTCGCGCATGTCCTGGGAGGGCTGGATGAAGGTGCGCCCCACATAGTGGTTGCGGATCA
Source organism: Pseudomonadota bacterium (assembly GCA_018822065.1). Lineage (GTDB taxonomy): Bacteria > Desulfobacterota > Desulfovibrionia > Desulfovibrionales > Desulfovibrionaceae > JAHJKV01. Next base: position 2,053 of record JAHJKV010000204.1, on the reverse strand, counting down.
TGGCCAGTTCCAGGGGGATGCCTGAACACTGAGCATAGCCCACAGCCGCATAGTTGCCCGAGTCAGGGAAAGGCATGACCAGATCGGCATCCACAGGAGCCTCCTTGGCCAACTGGCAACCCATGAGCTTGCGCTTTTCGTAGACCACCTCGTCAAAGACCAGCGAGTCTGGGCGGGCAAAATAGATCAGTTCGAAGATGCACTGCCTGGTGGGAACCGATCCCTTCTCGCAGATGCGGTCCGTGGTCATCCGGTTGTTATGGATGATAATCATCTCGCCGGGCTCAACCGGGCGCAGATATTCCGCGTCAATCAGGTCGAAGGCGCAGGTCTCCGAAGCAAAGACGTAATTGTCTCCCACCCGACCCAGGGCCAGGGGACGGATGCCGTTGGGATCCTTGACCGCAATGAGCTTGTCGTTGACCATGATGATCAGGGAATAGGCACCCTTGATCCTGGCGCAGGCCTTCTTGATGGCCTCCTCGATGGTATTGCCGTTCAAATGCTTGGCGATGAGATGAACAAAGACCTCGGTGTCCATGGTGGTCTGAAAAATGCTGCCCTCGGCCTCAAGTTCCGCTCGAAGTTCGTAGGTGTTCACCAGGTTGCCGTTGTGACCCACGGCGATCTTGTAGTCGCCGAAACGCACCAGGAAGGGCTGGGCGTTTCTAAGAAGCGATACGCCGGTGGTGGAATAGCGGATATGCCCCACAGCGATGTCGCCCTTGAGTTCCTTGCCCAGATGGCGTTCGTTGAATACATCGGCCACCAATCCCATGCCGCGCTGTTCGCGAATGCGCCCACCGTCCCAGGTGCAGATACCGGCAGATTCCTGACCGCGATGCTGCATGGCGTAGAGTCCGAAATATGTCATGCGGGCGGCCTCGGGATGCCCAGAGATACCAAACAGGCCGCAATATTCTTTTTTCATGCTTTCTCCCGGGTTAACCGGCGTAATATTCCTGAATGCTCTTGACCTGAAGCCCCTTGCCCCTCAATTCGAGGATGGCCTGGGCCATTGCAGAGGCGCCTGCCACCGTGGTGGCATAGGGGATGTCATACATGAGCGCGGCCTGGCGGATATCCTTGGAGTCCGTCACTGTCTTGCGACCGGAAACCGTGTTGATCACCAATTCGATGGATTTGTTCTTGATCATGTCCACCACGTTGGGACGGCCCTCATACACCTTCAGCACCGGCTCCACGCTCGTGATGCCGTTGTCATAGAGATAGGTGGCGGTTCCGCGGGTGGCGGTAATGCGAAAGCCCATCTGGGCAAACATCTTGACTGCGGGCAGGATGCGCGGCTTGTCCCAGTCGTTGACGGCCACGAAGATGGTGCCCTTGGTGGGAAGCCGGAGTCCAGCACCCAACTGGGCCTTCATGAAGGCCAGGCCGAAGCTCTCGTCGATGCCCATGACCTCGCCGGTGCTGCGCATCTCTGGTCCGAGGATGATGTCCACACCCGGGAAACGATTGAAGGGGAACACGGCCTCCTTGACGGCCACATGCCCACCCTTGCGCATCTCCCATGGCTTCAGGTCCTTGATCTTTTCACCCATCATTACCCGCGTGGCCAACTTGGCCAGAGGCACGCCCGTGGCCTTGGACACGAAGGGTACCGTGCGCGAAGCGCGGGGGTTGACCTCGATGATATACACCTCGTCGTCCTTGATGGCGAACTGGATGTTCATCAGCCCGACCACGCAAAGTTCCTTGGCCAGGGCCTTGGTCTGGCGCTCGATCTCGGCCACCAGTTCGGAGCTGACCGTGTGTGGCGGCAGCACGCAGGCGGAGTCGCCCGAGTGAATGCCCGCCTCCTCGATGTGTTCCATGACCGCGCCGATGTAGCAGTCCTCGCCGTCGGCCAGGGCGTCGCAGTCCACTTCGATGGCGTGCTCCAAAAATTTATCGATGAGGGTCGGGTGTTCGGGGCTGACCCTGGCAGACTCGCGGAAATAGCGCTCGAACTCGTCCATGGTGTAGACGATGTCCATGCCGCGACCGCCCAGGACATAGGAGGGGCGGAGCACGATGGGGAAGCCGATCTTCT
>JAHJKV010000203.1 GCA_018822065.1 Pseudomonadota bacterium | reverse complement strand
GCCATAGCTGGCCGGGCAACGTTCGTGAACTCCAGTACGCCATCCTCGGGTCCCTGGTCTTTTGCACCGGAAGTGTCCTGACGCCCGAGCATCTGCAGGGCCGGCTGGAGGGCGGCTGCTCACCGGCCTCCGGGGTTGGCGGGGGGCTTTCGGGAGCGGAGTGCACGCCACGCACCCTGGAGGAATGGGAACGGTTGGCCATCGAGAGCGCCCTGCTCGAGACGGACGGCAACCGCAAAAAGGCCGCCGATGTACTCGGCATCAGCCGAAGGGCCATTCAGTACAAGGTGAAGAAATACGGGATCGACTGATCCGGCTCAAGGCCGGGTAGAGGGGAACTGGGGCGGGTCGGTTCTCAGCCTGCGGCTCCGGCGCGAAAATGAGCCATATCCCAGGAGGCGAGTACGGCGGTAAGGTCGTCGGAGAAATCCGGTTTTCGCCCGGTGAGGGTCCTGAGCCGCTGTTCCACTTCATCTAGAAAATTCTCACTGCGTGGCAAGAGTTCCTCGCAGATCAGGAGGAAGGGCTCCAGGCCGAAGACCCGGCCTGGTTCCGGCTGCCATTCGTAGAGACCGTCCGTGAACAGGAAGAGCTGCCCCTTGTCCTTCAGGGAGATCGTCCGAGCCTGATATTGCGCATCCACAAAGCCTGCCGGGGGGTGCATGGAGTGGAGGGGTTCGGCCTGGGCTCCGTCGTTCAGCAGCAGACAGGGACAGTGGCCTGCATTGATGTAGCGCATTTCCCCGTCGGCAAGATTCAGGTCTGCCGCGAAGATGGTCACGAAGTCGCTCTCCTGACCGATAGTTTCGCACAAATGGGTATTAACAAGTTCCATGGTCGCCTCCAGGGACATGGACGTGCTCACGCTGGCGTGGAAAAGGGTGCGGACAATGGCCATGATGAAGGCGGCCTGGGCCCCGTGGCCGGACACATCCGCGATGACCAGTCGGATCGTCTCTGGGCCGGTCTGGAAGAAATCGAAGTAGTCGCCGCTGGCCCGTCCCGAGGGGCGATACAGGGTCTCCAGCCTGATGCCCGGCAGACGGGGCGAACGGCTCGGCAAGAGCTTCGCCTGGAGCTTGGCAACCAGGTCCATTTCTCTGGCGATGCGTTCAAAGGCCTCCTTGAGATTCTGGTTCAGGAGTTCCAGTTTCCGCTCGTTTTGCTGCCGGCGGTTTGTCTCCTCCTTGAGTCGTAGCACTGCATCCACACGAGTCAGCAACTCCACCTTGTTCAGGGGCTTGGGGATGTAGTCCGAGGCCCCGGCCGCAAAGGCGGAGCGCAGGGTCTCCTGGGAGGCGTCGGCGGTGACGATGATCACGGGGAGTTCGGCATAGGTCGGGTCGGACTTGATGCGCTTGGTGGCGGTGATGCCGTCCATGTCGGGCATGACCACGTCCATGAGCACCAGGTCGATCTGCTGTCTCGGCTGTCCCGGCTCGTTCATCCCCAGGATGTCGAAGGCCTGGGCGGCGCTGGAGGTGAAAACCAGATCCGTATGCCCTCCGGCAGCAAGGAACACCTTGAGTTGCGGGTGGATGAATTCGGAATCGTCAACAATGAGTATGCTCATGGGTGCCTCGGGAAGGAAATAACGTGTTTCAGAGGACAAGGTACATGATGGCGAAGATTCGGGCAATGGGTGGGGCATGTTTGATGATAGAAAAACCCGCCCCGGAAAGGGGCGGGTTTAAGTCTTCGAGCGCCTGACACGGTCAGGATCTTTTCAGAGTTTTACTTGCACTCATATTGCGTCTGGAAGCAAGCGATGAGTTCTTCAACTTCATTGGTGCCATCCGCCGCATTCTCGGAGATGCCTTGTTCCTCAACAAGACATTGGGCAAAGTCATCAATCGACGTGTCACAACCTTGTTTGGCGCAATATGTGATCGCCTCGTGATATACGTCGCAATCCTGTGCAAAAACAACACTTGGGACAAGCAGCATTACCGACATAATCGCTAATTGAAACTTTTTCATCTTCCCAATCTCCTCTTTCAGTGGTTTATGTTAATCCGCCAAAATCACGCCACGTTGATCTATAATAAACTCAGCGATTGGATTGAGTAAGACCAAATGTCATTTCAACCTAACCGGAGCGATTCACCAACCTGTGGGCTTAGCCATTCTTCTTGGTGTGGCAGTCGTTGCACTTCTTGGGGGCCTTGGAGGCCGGGTCAGCCTTGAGCGTAACGGTGTGGCAGTTTACGCAGCTGTTGGGCGCCGTTCTGGAGTGGAACGCGGAATCATAACTTTCGGGGTTCTTCTTGTTTTCCTTGGATACGTCGGAGTGGCATCCCTCGACGCTGCAACCGGTGACAGCGCTCGCGCCGTCCCACTTATGATGGCAGGTGGCGCAGGAACCTTCGACTGCCAGGTGCCGGTCATGGTGGACAAACATGATCGGGGCATACTTGTTGCCATCCGCCGGGAACTTCATCTCGACGGGGTCCTTGGGTGCGGGAGCGACTGCCAGGGCGACGGTGGCTATGCAGAGCATCGAGATGCAGGCCAAAATAATGATGGTAAGGCGCTTCATGACGGAAATCCTCCTGGATGCGGTTTCACATGCCTTCTCGTGGGTCATGTGTTTTCCTGCATACACAATGTCAGGAATTATTGCCAGAGTATTTGCAGTTGCGATGCCAATTCATTTAATTTTGAAATGATTGAGTATTTTCAACATGGATACGTAGTGGTCAAGGTTGAAGCGCAAAAATGGTACATGCTCTGGGCCTGAATTGTCCTGCTTTCGTCCTTGCAAGCACGGCGTGGGAGGGCATGGGCACGCAACGGCAGACGTTCCCCGGCCCGGCCCGCGCTACTTGCGTATCGCTCCCCACTGGGAAAGGCGGCTGTAGGCGTAGCTGGCCTGATCTCCCTGGCCCACCTTCTGGATGTAGGCGGCATAGAGGCTGGAGGCCTTGCGCCGGTTGCCCGTTCCCTCCTGGCAGACTCCGCGCAAAAAGAGCATCTGTGGGTTGCCGGGGAGCATGGAGTCATACCTGGTGAAGTTCTCATAGGCCGCATCATAGCGGTCATCCATGAGATTGGCCACGCCGAGGGCCTGATTTGCCTTGGCTTCCTGGGGGTAGACGGCCTTTGCCTCCGTGGCATACTTGCGGGCTTCGGCGTACTTGCCGATCTCGGCCTGGCAGGAGGACATGAGCAGCAGGCCGGAGTAATCGTCCGGGGCCATGGAAAGCGCCTGCTTCAGGGTTTTCTCTGCCTTGAGGGCCTGTCCCTGTCCAAGCTCCTTTTCCCCTTTCTGCTGGGCCTTGATGGCCCCGGCCATCTTCCGGAGGTTGGCGGTGTTGTCCATGAACCGTTCACGCTGCACAGGCAAGGTCATGAACGCGGCATACTCGGTTTCGGCCTCTTTTTTGGCCGTTGCCAAGCGTTCTGAGCTCATGGGGTGGGAGGCGAACATTAGTTCCAGCAAGCCTGGATCATCATTGGATTTTTCCACAAGAATCTGCTGAAGCCCGATCATCCCCTGAGGGCTCAGGCCGATTCGGGTTGTATATTCGATGCCCAGGTGGTCTGCCTCACGCTCATCCGAGCGACTGTAGAAGGCCAGGAGCGCCCCGGCGGCGATCCCGCCAAGAATCTGGGTCACCTGGCCCCATCCGCCGCCCAGTTCGCTTCCGACGTAGATGGAGCCGCCAAGGACCGCTGCGGAGACGAGCAGGCCCTGGGTCATGCGCGAGGCCTGATGACGGGAGGCGACGTGGCCGGTCTCGTGGCCTAGCAGGGCCGCCAGCTCTGCCTCGTTTTCAAGCTCCAGCATGAGTCCCCGCGTGGTCGCGATGGAACCGCCCGGGAAGGCGTAGGCGTTGACGTAGTTGGCGTTCACCACCCGGTAGGAATAGGGCATCTCCGGGCGGTGGGACATGGTGGCCAGCTTGATCCCCACCTGGGAGACATAGTCATTGAGCATGGTGTCCTGGACCGGGCCGTTGTCCGCCGAAAACTGGTGGGGCGAGTTCTCCTTGTCCAGGGCGATCTCCTGTTCCCTGCTCACGAACATGAGCTGCTGCTGGCCTGTGACCGGATTTTTGGCACAGCCGTCCAGTAGCGGAGCCATGATCGCCGTGGCGGTGGAGGCGGTGATGAGCTTCAGGAAACGGCGTCGGTTCATGCCGGTCTGTTCAAGGTCTTTGGTCAAGCTGGTCATGTCTGGCTCCTGGAGAAAGTCTTCTGGTCCGTCGGCACACATCCGTGTCGGTATTCCACACGGGATACATATCAAATACCATACCAGCCGGGGCCGCTGTCAATGCGGCGCGTCAGGAGGAGAATATTATAGTGTTTCTGGCTGGTTGTCTTTCTGCATGCTGTCTGAGGTGGTCAGGCCTGCGGGCAGGGGCTGTCGGGGTGCGCAAAAATTGTCCGCACGTGGGGTGTTCTTTTTGGTGCAGGCTTTGGCGCAGGCACCTTGGCAGCATTTCAGTTCGCCGCAGTCGGTGTCGGCCAGGCAGGGTGCGCCGATCCACTCGCCGGAGAGACTCGGCGCGGAAGCGGCCCAGGCTGGCGCTGCGACACAGAGCAGCAGGAGCGCAATGAGCAGGATTCGGGGCATGTGAACTCCTTCAAAGAGTTATGTAAACAGATAATTACGTGAGGTAAAACCTTGAGTCAACGGGATAAAATGAATGCGTTCGATCTGATCGGTTGTGAATGATGTTTTTAAAGTGAGAGATTTAACGTGCGTTAGGTTTTTTTTGCTTGATAATTGGCGCAGAGCCAGTACTATGCACAAATGTTAATAAGGTTGATATGATGTGCGTGTTCGCTTGGTTGCCAAGATTCGAAAAGTGACAATGGCGAACGGATATCGAGTCTGTTTTCTGGACGAGTCTATTTTTCCTTGTAAAAACAGGCAGAGTCTAAGGATATAACGGTGCTTTCGACATCCAGCGCAGGTTGATCTCTCTAATATTTCATGGAGCCTATGGGGGGCTTGGCTGGAGGAAGCGGCAACCGATGAGAAGTTTGTCGGGTTTGACCGTCGTTCTTAGGTGACAACCCACCGGTTCGGTGAGCGGTAAGCAAGAAAGGAAGGAATGGAATGCAGTGGAAAAATCTCAAATTACGCTGGAAATTCATAGCCGGTTTCGGCCTTGTCCTGGCCCTGTTGTCTTTATTGGGTATCTGGGCGGTGGTCGGCATCGGAGGCATTGTCGGAAATGCCGAAGAGGTTATCGACGGTAACAAGCTCAGGGGCAATTTCGTGGAGCGCATCGTCGACCACCTCAAATGGGCCGAGAAGCTGAATGCCTTCCTGAGCGATGATGCAATCCATGAATTGGAAGTCCAGACCGACCCGAAGCTGTGCGCTTTTGGCAAGTGGTACTATGGTGAGGGACGCGAGGAGGCGGAACGACTGGTCCCGGCGATCAAGCCTATTCTTGATGAAATCGAAGCCCACCACAACGCCCTGCACGAATCCGCCGTTGCCATCAAGGACAAGTATGTGGATGTGGATTCAAGCCTGGGTGGTTTTTTCCGTGAAAAGCAGGTGGACCATCTCAAGTGGATGAACACGGTCACCAATGCCATCATCGAGAAAAAGGGCAGTGCAGAAGTTCAGACCGACCCGACTCAGTGTGGCCTGGGCAAGTGGCTCTATTCCGACGAGGTGGCCGTCAAGGTGCAGGCTGATCCTGAGTTCAGCGCTCGCCTGAATCCCATCTTCGAGCCCCACGAGCAATTGCATCAGTCGGTGCTCCAGTTGAACAGACGTCTGGCCGGAGGCGATTTCGACGGGGCCATGACCCTCTTTTATTCCACGACCGAAGCACATGCCCACGAGCTTCTGCAGACGCTTGATGAACTCATCGCCTGGCATGACCAGGCCATGACCTCCATGGAAGAGGCAAAGGCTATTTATGCCGGCACCACCGTGCCTGAACTGAATGCAGTGCAGGAGTATCTGAACGAGACCCGCGACATGGTTTCTGCGAACATCATGACCGATGAGCAGATGCTCTCCGAAGCCTCTGCCATGCGGTCGATGATCTTTATTGTAGGCTCGGTCGCCGTGCTGGTGGGAATGCTGCTCGCCTGGCTCATCGCGCGCGGAATCATCCGGCCCCTGCAAAAGGGCGTGGTCTTTGCCGGAGAGGTGGCCACCGGCGATCTCACCGCAGTGGTGGATGTGAGTCAGGACGACGAAGTGGGCCAGCTGGCCCAGGCCATGCGGAACATGATCAGTCGGTTGGCCGAGGTCGTGGCGGATGTGAATGCTGCCACCCAGAACGTGGCCTCCGGCTCCGAGGAACTTTCGGCCACAGCGGAAGCCCTGTCGCAGGGAGCCACGGAATCTGCGGCCAGTGTGGAGGAGGTTTCGGCTTCTATGGAGCAGATGACCGCCAGTGTGCGCCAAAACGCGGAAAACGCCAAACAGACCGAGGGGATTGCCGAACAGGCAGCCAAGGATGCCGAGGAGGGCGGAGAGGCCGTGTCCCAGGCTGTGGGTGCCATGAAGAACATCGCCGAAAAGATATCAATCATCGAGGAGATCGCCCGACAGACCAACCTCCTGGCCCTGAATGCGGCCATCGAGGCGGCCCGGGCCGGTGAACATGGCAAGGGGTTTGCCGTGGTGGCCGCCGAGGTCCGCAAGCTGGCCGAGCGAAGTGGCTTGGCTGCAGGTGAGATCAGTGAATTGTCCGCCTCCACCGTCGGTGTGGCTGAGAAGGCAGGGCAGATGCTGGTCAAGCTCGTACCGGACATCCAGCGGACCGCTGAACTGGTCCAGGAGATCGCGGCTTCGTCCAATGAGCAGAACGCTGGTGCCGAGCAGATCAGCCGGGCTATCCAGCAGCTCGATCAGGTCATCCAGCAGAACGCGTCCGCTTCCGAGGAAATGGCCTCCACCAGCGAGGAACTCTCGGGGCAGGCCCAGCTGTTGCAACAGTCCATGGAGTATTTCAAGACCGGCGACACCAACTATGTCCAGAGCCGGGTCATTGCCCGTCCTGCCGCACCCAAGCAGCTGGGGACGACCAAACCGGCTTCCCCGCTCGCTTCCAAGCCCGCACCGTCGGGCGGCACCGGCCTGAACCTGGACATGGGCGAGGATGAGGAGTTCGAGCGTTTCTAATCAGAAGGGGAGCGATATGGCGGAAACACAGAGCACGGTGCAACACCTGACCTTCATTCTCGGCAGGGAGGTGTTCGCCTTGAACATCGACTCGGTGCGCGAGGTGCTGGAGTTGACCGAGGTCACCAAAATACCCCGGACCCCGCCTTTCATGCGCGGGGTGATCAACCTGCGTGGCCATGCCGTCCCGGTCATGGACCTTCGGCAGAAATTCGGCATGCGCAGGGCCGAGGACACGGTGGATACCTGCATCATCATCGTGGAAGTGCGCCTCGACGGCGAGACGTGCATC
>JAHJKV010000202.1 GCA_018822065.1 Pseudomonadota bacterium | reverse complement strand
ATGGGAAACCTCCTTATCCTACGTCGATGGATATCTTCTTGGGCCGGGCCTCTTCGGCCCGCGGCAGGGAGATGGTCAAAATTCCGTCCACCAGGCTGGCCTTGGTCTTTTCACGCGCCACAGGCACGTTGAGGCGGACCACGCGCTGGAAAGCGCCAGCAGGCCGTTCCTGGCGGAAATAACGCCCTTCCTCAGCCTTTCTCTCTCCCTTCAGCACCAGGCTCTTGTCCGTGAGGGTGATCTCAAGATCATCAAGCCCCACGCCGGGCACTTCGGCGCGGACAAAGATAGTGTCCGCATCCTCGCTGACATTGAGGGGAGGGTAGGCAAAGTGTTTGCGGCTGCCGAAGCCAGGCCGGATGAACTCCTCGAACAACCGGTCCATGCGACTGGGAAATGCGTACACGGTGTCAAAATCAAGTACCATATGTCTACCTCCTTTGTGTATTGACCCTCGGGTCACAAGGAAAATAGACACGCCGGAAAAACTGTCAACACCCTGTGGAAAACTTTTTTTATTTGCTGCCCTGCCACTGGCCCACAGGCACGGCTTCGTCTGTGAGCATGACCGGGATGTCCTCCTTGACCGGGTAGACCACCTGACATTTTTCACAGAGCAGGCCGTCCTGGTCCGGACATAAGGTAAGGCTTTCCTTGCAGGAGGGGCACACCAGAATATCGAGAAGTTGGGTATCAAGGGTCATTTCATTCTCCCTGTCGTTTCAGGTCCGCCCGCATCCGGGCATAGAAGGCCTGTATGTTTTCTGCATAAAAAACGGTAACTCCACCGCTAGCGTCGTTTGCCGGATTGTTCCCGGTATCGAAAATCAACGCCTCTCCCCCTTCTTCGAAATACCACAGGGTATTGGCGCCCTGCTCACCCTCGACCGTAAAGGGTCCCCTGACCTCGAATCGGGCTCTGTAATCGTCGAGCAGGGGCAGGATGTCGTCCACAAAACAATAGACATAGAGAAGGCTTCCGTCAAAGGCGGAAAGGCAGAACCCGGCCTCGGCGTCATCCATGCTGCGACGCATGAGATAGGTATTCAGATAGAGAGATTCGCGGGAAGAGTAGAGGGGTTCTTCAATGCGCAGGTCAAAAAAGGCCTTTTTGAGGGTGTTGAGCAGGGGAGTTTGGGAGGCAAAGGTATAGTATTCATTGAAATCTTCATCCAAAAAGATGAACGGCTCCGCATCGCGCCCGTCCATGGCAAATCCCTGAGCCTTCAACTTGCCCTTGATCTCAGAAAAGCTCTCCCCCCCGCTGATTTGGTAAAACCCTAGGGAATCGCCGCTGTATCCGACCAGCAGGAAACAGGCGACAACCGCAAGGGCCGACACAACGAAGAACAGCATGCGCATGTCCCTCAGATACCGTCTCGCCGGGAGGATGGCAACTCCGGAAGGGCTACCGGACGAAAGCGCAACAGGCTGGTTTACCCGGAAATGATCCGCCCATCCTCCATCTGCACATGCCGCCCTGCCAGCCGGGCATACTCCGGCTCGTGGGTGACCATAACCACGGTGATGCCGTCCCGGTTTAGCCCGAAAAGTATATCCATGACCTCCTGACCCGTAGCCTTGTCCAGGCTGCCCGTGGGTTCGTCGGCAAAGATCACCCGGGGCTCGGAGACCAGGGCGCGGGCGATGGCTACCCGTTGCTGCTCGCCACCGGAGAGCTCTCCGGGCAGTTTGTGTTCCTTGCCCGAGAGCCCTACCCGTTCCAGACATTCCATAGCTAGATTTCGTCGCTGTGTTCCTACGCTCCCAAGGCCTTTCATGAAGGTCAGGCAGACGTTTTCCACAGCGGTCATGTAGGGCAGGAGGTGGTGCATCTGGAAGACCATGGAAAACTCAGTGCCGCGCAGGCGGTCGAGCTTTCGGGAAGGCAGAAGCGCCAGATTCATATCTTCATAGAGCACCTCGCCGGTGTCCGGGGTGAGCAGGGTGGAGAGGACATTGAGCAGGGTTGATTTTCCTGAGCCGGAACGGCCTGTTATGCACACGAAATCGCCGGGCTGGACAGTCATGGACACGCTGTCCAGGGCCGGGGAGCCTTCTCCCGCGTAGGTCTTGGTGAGATTTCTCGCTTCAAGCATGGTGTTTCCTACAGCATCACGAGCGCTTGGCTCGGTTCGACACATGAGGCCCTATAGGCCGGATAGGCGGAGGCTGCCAGGGAGAGCAGGCTGACCGCCCCCAGGGTGGCGACAAAATGACCGGGCGCAAAGGTCAGGGTCGCGCCCTCGGCCAGTTCCAGCACCTTGAGCAACTCCAGACTGGCAACAAAGCCGCCAGCGTAGCCGACAATGGCCGCCAACACGCCCACGATGACCGCCTCCAGGCAGAAGACCGCGAAGACCGAGACCCGCGAGAAGCCGATGGCCCGCATGAGTCCGATCTCCTTCTTGCGCTCGTTGACCGCCGAGAAGATGGAGAGACCGATCATGAAACAGGCTGTGACCAGGATGATCAGGGAGACGATCAGGGCCAGGTGTTTGACAAACCCGATGGTGGCCATGCGCTGCTGCACCACCTGCTGCATGGCCGTGACCTCGACGTCGGGCAGTTTCTCCCTGATCTGGGCCACGATATCCTCGATGGGACAGCCGGCACAGAGGGCGGCCACCTCGATGAAATGGGCCCGACCCGGATTGCCCGTGGCCTGCTGCAGGGCGGTGATGGGCGCGAAGATAACCTGATCATCCTCGCTACCCGTGGGCTTGATGATCCCGGCCACTGAGAAGGTCGCCCCCTCCACCTGGACCGGGTCGCCGACCTTCAGGCCAAGCACCGTGGCAGCCGCGCTCCCGGCCAGGACCTGGTCTTCCCGGTCTGGCAGGGTGCCGTCCACGGCCCAGTAGCTCTTGATGGAAATCTCCTGTTCCCAGTTCACGCCGATGACCCCCACCGGGATGTCGTTGATCCGGGTGAGGATGGCGAACTTGGGGGCCACGGCGCTGATGCGCTCATCCAGGTCGATGGAGCGGATGGCAGCCTCGGCAGCGGTCTGGTCCAGATATTTGATGTCAAAGGAGACATCGCCGAGTTGCATGCCGCCATAGCCCACGGACAGGGTCTCGGTCTTCGGGGTCACCAGGATGTTGGCCCCATAGGCGGTCAGCTTTTTCTCCAGGGATTCTCCCACCACTGATGAGAGGTAATTGAGGGTGACCACGGAGCTGATGCCAACGGCGAATACCAGGCCAAGCAGGAGGGTGCGCGGCAGTTTGCGGCGCAGGTTCCTGAAGGGAATCGTCAGAATATTCATGGATGACGGCCTTCTATGGTTAAGGGATTCCGAAGGGGCAGTCCCACCGACTGGCAGGCCGCTCACTCCAGCTTCGGCGCAGAGAGGTGGTGCGCGGAATCGGAAGGAACAAGGCCCTGCCGGCAGGACTGCCAAACGGATTAGAAGTAGAAAGCCCCTGTGGCTATGTCGCTCATGTTGATGACCAGGTTGTCTCCCTGGATCGCACGGTTCAGCGGAGCCGGGTTGCAGCCACCCTTGACCTCGTTGATGCGCGAGGAGTGGAACCGGCGGCCGCAGTTGTTGCAAACCATGAACTCGCCGTCCTGGGTGTAGCCCTTCTTGGACTCGTAGCAGACATCGCAGGCGTCAAAGGCTGCACGAAGGACGCCGTCTGAACTTTTGAGCACAAAGAAGCGAACCTCTTTCCCCCCGGCCTCGGCCTGATAGTAATGGGCCGCCCCGTCGCTGACCTCATTCACGGGCACGACAAAGGAATCGCCCACGGGAGACACGGATGCGGACGCATCCTCCTCAACTCCACCACAGGCCGCCAGAGCAAAAACCATGGCTAGCAAGGCCAGCGCAAATCGAATTTTCATATCTACCCCCGAAAAAATGGTTTACTCCCTCCACTCCCCGGGCACGGATCAAACTAATCCAGACCACAATACTAGGAATTAAGGTCCTGTTGTCAACTGCAAATGTTTGCACATGAAAGTATTCATTTGAAAAACAAGGATAATTGATAGCGAAAATCTGCACATCGCAGTCAAAAAGCCTGCGTAGCAATCCTGAACGTGGCCCGAACCGACCTTTTGTTGCCCATGGAACTCAACTCCTCCCCGATGGCGTCCTGCGCGATCATGGTGGCCGCGGCAAAGGGGGTTATCCCCCGCAGCTGCCCGGGCCGCTGACGATGAAAGCCGAACACCACCTGGTCGGCGGGAATCCGTCTGGACTTGCCGTACCCATCGTCCTCCAGGTGGAAGGCGACGATGGAGCCGGTGCCGGAGTCGTATTCCACGT
>JAHJKV010000201.1 GCA_018822065.1 Pseudomonadota bacterium | reverse complement strand
GACTTCGAAAAGCTGGCCATGGTCGTACCCTCGAACACCGGACAGGAAGTCTATCCGTGGCTCGGAAAGACCACTCGCTTCCGCGAATGGATCGGCGACCGTGTGATCCAGAACCTGAAGGCTCACAGCTTCACCATCGCCAACAAGTCGTATGAAGATACCGTCAGCGTCCTGCGCTACAGTATCGAAGACGATCAGTACGGGGTGTACAACCCCTTGATCGCGCAGCTGGGCCAGGATGCCAAGACTCACCCGGATGAGTTGGTCTTCGCCCTGCTGGCGGCGGGATTCGCCACCCTGTGCTACGATGGTCAGTATTTCTTCGATACCGATCATCCCGTGCTCGACGAGAATGGCGACATGACCAGTGTGTCCAACATGCAGTCCGGTTCCGCGACCCCTTGGTACCTGATGGATACCAGCCGCATGGTCAAGCCGATCATCTTCCAGAAGCGCAAGGACTACAAGTTCGCTTCCCTGAACAAGGAAACCGACGAGAACGTGTTCATGCGCAAGGAATACATCTACGGCGTGGACGCCCGCTGCAACGTTGGCTTCGGTCTTTGGCAGATGGCGCACGGTGCCAAGGTCACCCTTAATACCACCAACTATGCCGCCGCCCGTGCGGCCATGATGGGCATGAAGGGTGACAACGGCAAGCCGCTGGGCCTCCGCCCCACGCTGCTGATTGTCCCGCCGTCCCTGGAAAGCGCAGCCCTGGCCGTGATCAAGGCCGAGCGCGATGCCGCCGGTGCCACCAACGTCTACCGCGACACCGCCGAAGTCCTCGTGACTCCGTGGCTGGCCTAGAGGAGGTGACTCATGCCCGTGATCATCACCGCCAAGCGTGAAGGCTTCCGCCGTTGTGGCATGGCCCATTCGACCAAGCCTGTTGAGCATGCCGACGGCACGTTCACCAAGGATCAGCTCAAAGCCCTCCAGGCCGAGCCCAACCTGGTTGTCCAGGTGGTCGAGCCCAAGGCTGAACAGGACGCCAAGGCCAAGGCCGAGCAGGACGCCAAGGCCAAGGCCGAGCAGGACGCCAAGGCCAAGGCCGAGCAGGACGCCAAGGCCAAGGCCGAGCAGGAAGCCCTGGCCAAGGCCAAGGGAAAGGGAAAGTAAGTGGCCTACGCCACCGTACAAAACCTCATAGACCGGTATGGCCAGGACCAGATGTTGGTCCTGGCCGACCGGGACAATGATGGCGAGCTGGATAGCGCCGTGATGGATCGCGCCCTGGCCGATGCTGACGCGGAGGTCGATGCCTTCCTGGCCCGGCGCTACCAACTGCCTCTGGCCGAGGTTCCGGACGTGTTGCAGCGCATAGCCTGCGACATCGCAGTCTACCGCCTTTGCGACAACGACGCCATGGTCACCGATGAGCGCCGCCGTCGTTACGAGGATGCCATGTCCATGCTCCGGCGCATCGGTTCCGGCGAGGTGTCCCTGGGCATCACCCCTCAGGCCGCACAGCGCAAGGCCGCCGCCGCATTCTACGAGGGCCGCCCGCGCCGCTTCCGGAGGGACAGATGAGCATCGCCGTCCACGTGGATCTCGAAGCGATCGCCCGCCTACAGGAGCGCATTGCCAAGCTCGGCGCCATGGACACCCGATCGCTCATGGATGACCTGGGCGCGGAGATGGTCAGTCAGACCAAGCGCCGCATCGAAAGCGAGAAGCGCGGCCCGGACGGTACGGCCTGGCCTGCCTGGAGCGATGGCTGTGCCGCCACCAGGCACGGCAATCAAAGTCTCCTCATCGCCGGTGGCGGTCTGCTGGATGACGTCCAACACCAAGTGGCTTCAGGAGGGAACAGTGTCGAGGTCGGCTCGAACCTTGTCTACGCCGCCGCCCACCAGTTCGGCTTGGACATGTCCGTGGTCTCCACCAAGCGACGGGTATCTATCCCGGCCCGGCCCTTCCTCGGCCTGTCCGAAGAAAACATTTCCGATCTATCCGCCATCGTCGATGATTTCATCGACCGGCAATTGGAGGCCATGTGAGTCTTGCCGCTATCCGTGAAGCCGTGCGCTCGACCATTGCCACCGGCATCCCCATGCTCAAAACCTGCGACACCCACGGTGGGCGCTTTGACGCCGAAGAACTGGCCCGCATGGCAACGCGCACGCCCGCAGTGCTGGTCGCCACCCTCGGTTTCAGCGACCTCACCGAAGGGCAGGGCGAATACAGGGCCGAGGTTCGTTTCGTGGCCTTCGCCGTGGCATCCGATAAACCCGGTCTCCCGCGCGACAAGGCCGTCATGGCCATGGCAGATGCGCTGTCCAAGCTCATTCCCGGCAACCGTTGGGGCCTGGAAGAATCGGAAAGCGCTCCCCAGGACGTGCGGGCGGACAATCTGTACTCCGGCCAGCTGAACAAGTCCGGCGTGACCCTGTGGGCCGTGACCTGGCGGCAACGCATGATGCTTGGTCAGGCCATGGACGACGACACCCTGGCCACCCTCAATATTTTTGAAACCTGCGATCTGCAATACGCCATGGGCTCTGACGGAACTCCCGTCGCTGAGGACATGGTTCAACTTCCCCAGGAGGATTAACACATGCCGACCATGTATGTCGTACCCGCCGAAGGCCGCCAGGTGCGCGACCCGCGCGACGGCCAGCCCATCCCCGCCGAGGGCAAAGAGGTGACAGACAGCCCGTTCTG
>JAHJKV010000521.1 GCA_018822065.1 Pseudomonadota bacterium | reverse complement strand
TGCTCATCAGTTCCCAGAAGACGAACACGGTCAGCAGGTCGCCCGCGAACACGCAGCCGAAGCCGCCAGCCACGTAAAGTGCGGCCATGGCGTGCTGGGCGCGATCTTCCACGTGCATGGCATAGATCATTCCAGCCAGGCTCATGATCGCAAACACCTGGGCAAACACCAGGGAGAGTTTGTCCACCCGGCCCAGGATCAGCTCGGTACCGACCCAGTGCAGCGTGCCGTACACGCCGGGCTCGATGGACATGACGCTCCAGATGGCCAGAAGCGGCGGAACAACCAACAGCCAACGCCATGCCTTGCCATACTTGTCGTAGGCCGGCAAAAACGGCAGCAGAAGGGCCAGGGCCAGGAAACCGAGGCTGGGGTGCAGAAAACTAGTCATCGGAATCATAGTAATCCTCGCCGCGTCCGATCATGGGCTGAATGATCCGTTTCATGATGATGACCATGGCCAATCCGAAGATCAGGCCAAACCCGGCAAAGAATCCGGGATATGCGTCCAGTCCGAAGTGCGGCACATGCGGGTAGATGAAGAAATTCAACCCCACCGTGATTGCGAGCACGACGTAGAAGACCAGACGCAAGGTCTTCCAGTTGCCTCTCAGGTTTTCAAAGAATTCGCCAAGCGGTGTCATTGAAGCCCCCTAGAAATGTCCGAAGACCTTAATGAAGTTCATGAAGATCTCGGGGTAGATGCCGAGAATCACGCTGATGGTTGCCGTGATGCATAACGGAACAACCATGGTCAGCGGCGCTTCACTGTACTGCTCGATGTTCGCGCCCTCCACAGGCTTGAAGAAGAAGCCTCGGATGATAATGGGCACGAAGTAGGCAGCATTGAGCGCGGTGGAGAGCAGAAGCGCCACCAAGAGGATCATCTGGTCGGCCTGGAGAGCGCCGTTGACCAGATACCATTTGGAGACGAATCCGCACACCGGCGGCATGCCGATCATGGAGAGTGCGGCGATGGAGAACGCACCGAAGGTCCAGGGCATGCGTCGGCCAAAGCCGTTCATCTTGTCTATCTGTTTGACGTGGGTGGCCACATAGATGGCACCAGCCGCGAAGAACAGCGTGATCTTGGAGAAGGCGTGGTGAGCAATATGGGCCATGCCGCCCTGCACCGCCATAGGCGTGAGCATTGCCACACCGATGACAACATAGGAAAGCTGACTGACCGTGGAATATGCAAGCCGCGCCTTAAGGTCGTTTTTGGTCATGGCGATGAGCGAAGCCACCACAATGGTCAGTGCGGCCAGATAGGCTGTCGGTATGCCCACTCCCAGGATGTCCATGGTGTCCGTGCCGAAGGCGGAGAGCATGATGCGGCAGACGGAGAAGACACCGGCCTTCACAACCGCCACCGCATGGAGCAAGGCAGAGACTGGCGTAGGCGCGACCATGGCCGAAGGCAGCCAGTTGTGGAAGGGCATGAGCGCCGCCTTGGCCAGACCTGCGATGTAGAGCACGTAGGTGACCGTGACCAGGATGGGCTGCTCGGCCACCACCTGGGCCGGGAACATGCCGGTGACGGCGTCGCCCAGGTTCATGTCCAGGGTGCCGCAGAGCACGTAGGTGAGCACCATGGCGGGCAGCAGGAAGAGCTTCGACGTACCCATGAGATAGACGAGGTACTTCCTGGCACCTGCAAAGCTCGTCTCGTCCTCGTGGTGGGCGACCAGGGGATAGGTGAACACGGTGATCACTTCATAGAAGAGATACAGCGTGAAGATGTTTGAGGAGAAGGAGACGCCTATGGCACCGAAGATGGCCACCGCAAAACAGAAATAGTATCTGGTCTGGGCGTGCTCATTCAGGGTGCGCATGTAGCCGATGTTATAGCTCGTGGCGAACATCCAGAGGAAGGAGGCCACCAGGGCGAAGATGATGCCCAGGCCGTCGACGGCAAAGCTGACCGTGATGCCTGGCATGATGGTGAACAACGTGCATTGGTATATCTCGCCGTTCAGGATGCCTGGGACAAAGCTCAGGATCAACGCAAAGGCGATGAAGCCCGCGATGAGCGAGATGGACTCGCGTTTGTTCTCGTCGCGGCGGGCAAACCAGATGGCAAAGGGAGCCAACATGGTCACCAGCAGCACCGCAAGCATGCGCAGGTTGGGATCGCTAATGATACCGGTCATAACTCTTCCTTCAACGTGGAAACTTCACTGGTTTTGGTGGTACCGAACCGGCGGTACACCACCACAATGATGGACAGGACCAGCGTGGCTTCCGCCGCTGCCAGACCCATGACCAGAAGCGTTCCGAGCTGCGAGAGCACGGCGTCGGCCTCAGTCAATTGGCCTGCGGCCACGATGGACAGACCCGCGCCGTTGAGCATGAGCTCGACGGAGATGAGCATTCCCACCAGGCTGCGGCGTTTGATGATGCCGAAAAGCCCAAGGCACAGCAGCATCAGCGCCACCAGTTGATACAGGGTAAGCGGACTCATTACTTATCCCTCCTCTCCCAGGCCAGGAGCACGGCACCGGACATGGCTACGAGGAGCACGACCGAGATAAGCTCGAAAGCGAGGAAGTATTGTTCGAGAAGTCCACGACCCAGGTCGACCATGGACACTTCGGTGGGAACCAGTCCGCTTGGAACGGGATTGGTCATCAGCACCCAGGAGAGGATGCCGCCAACGCTCATGACACCGGCCAGCGCCCAGAAATACTGACGCATGGGTCCGGGTTCGGATTCCTCGCCGCTCGCGGACGCGTCCGTGAGCATGACCGCGAAGAACACGAGGACCGCCACAGCGCCCACGTAGATCAACAACTGCATGAAGGCCATGAACGGGGAGGCCAAGAGCATATACATGCCCGCAACGCCAAGCATCGTGGCTATGAGCCCCACCAGGGCGCGGACCAGGCTCGTGCTTCCCACGGCCATGATTCCCCCGCCCAGGATGAT
>JAHJKV010000024.1 GCA_018822065.1 Pseudomonadota bacterium | reverse complement strand
CGATCTCGAGCGGCAGGCAGGGCTGGACAAAGGGTCCATTGATCTCCTCTGGGTGAACGGTGAGAACTTCAAGAAACTCAAGATCACCAGCGCGCTCTTCGGACCCTATGCCGACCGCACTCCCAATTTCCAGAAATATGTGAATCAGAAGCTGGCCGAGTCGGATTTCGGATATCCCGTGCTCGGGTATGAGACGCCCTACGGGCAGGCGCAGTTCGTGTTTGAATATGATGCAGCCCGGACCAGTCCGCCAGCGGATTTCGCAGGGCTCATGGAGTGGGTCAAGGCGAATCCTGGCCGCTTCACTTATCCACAGCCCCCTGATTTCACCGGTTCCGCCTTTCTCCGCCAGGCTTTTTACGCCCTTACCGGTGGCTACGAGCAATACATTGGAGGGTTCGACCAGACGCTATTTGACGCCACTGCGCCAAGGCTCTGGGCCTATCTGAACGAGCTGAAGCCGTATTTGTGGCAGGAGGGCCGGGCCTATCCCAAGAGTTCAGGCGACTTGGACACTCTGTTTGCCAGGGGCGAGGTGGACCTGAACATGAGCTACCACCCCCTGCATGCCCAGTCCAAGATTCTGGATGGAAGCTATCCGGCCACGACCAAGTCGTTCCTCCTGACGGACGGCTCCATCTTCAACCTGCACTTCACGGCCATCCCCTTCAATGCGCCCAACAAGGCCGGAGCCATGGTCCTGGCCAACTTCCTGATGTCGCCCGAGGCCCAGCTCTCCAAGCTCAAACCGGAAAACTGGGGAGATTTCCCGGCCATCGACCTGAGTCGGCTGGATGCGGCCCAAGGCGCTGAATTTGAAGCCGTGGACCTGGGGGCGGCGACCATTTCTGCGGGAGAGCTGGCAAAGTACGCTGTGCCGGAGATTCCTACGGAATACCTGGAGGCTCTGGAAAAAGGCTGGGAGGAGCATGTCCTCAGGGACAAATAGCACCAGGACGACGCTTTCGGGCACGGTGGCCAGGCTTTCCCCCCTGGCTCTGCCCTTCGTGTTCCTGTTCCTTGGCGGACTCGGCCTGACCGTGGCCCAATCTTTCGGCTGGCTCCTTCCGGGCGAGTTTCCCGGAGGTTGGCTGGAGGGCTACCGCGAGGCGCTTAGGCCCCATCTGTTGGCCTCCTTCGGCTTGTCCCTCTCCGTGGCCCTGGTCTCCGCCGGACTGTCCGTGGCCCTAGGGTCTGTGGCTGCCTATGTGATCTGGAAACTGCCCGAGGGATTGCGGCGGGGTGCCGTGGTCTACAAAGTAGGGCTCATCCTGCCCCACGCGGCCGTGGCCTTTGTCATCCTCATCCTCTGGAGCCAGTCCGGGTTTCTCGCCTCCCTGGGGCATCACCTAGGGCTGGTGGAAACACCGGGAGATTTCCCAACCATCCTTTTCGGGGGCAACGGGCTGGGCATGGTCCTGGCCTACACCTACAAGGAGACCCCGTTCGTGATCCTGCTGGCCCTGGCCGTGCTGCTACGAACGGATCCCAGACTGGTGCAGACCGCCCGCATGTTTGGTGCCTCTGAGCCGGTGATCTTTCGGCGGATCATCTTGCCCCGCCTGCGTCCGGTGTTGAACACCGCTTTCATCATTCTCTATCTCTACACCTTCGGGGCCTTCGACATCCCCTTCCTGTTGGGCGAAAGTTCGCCGGGCATGCTCTCCATCGAGATCTACAACCTCTATTTCAATCGGGACCTTGTGAACCGGCCCACGGCCATGGCCCTTTTGGTGTTCATGCTCCTGTTCTCGGTGGTCTTCATTGTATTCTACACCCGGGTGGCGCGCCGTCTGGAGCAGGGGGAACGGAAACTATGACCCGAGAGGCTGGCCGGACCCTGCGGGTCTGGTTCTATTTCGCGCTCATTGCGCTCCTGTCGCTCTTTCCGCTGCTGGTGCTGGTCGAGTATTCCCTGGCACCCGGCTGGCGTTTTCCCGAGCTTATTCCGGCCAGGATCGATCTGCGCGGGCTGGAGTATGTCTGGAGCCAGTCCGGTCGGCTCGCTGCCGCTCTTGGTTCCTCGTTGTTCTTCTCCTGCCTGACGGCGGCGTTGACCTTTGCCCTGTGCATCATCCCGGCCCGCCATCTGGCCCGGGCCGAGTTTCGGGGCAAGTCGCTTTTGGAGGGGCTGCTGCTCGCGCCTGCGCTGGTGCCGCCCATGACTTTTTCCATGGGCATGCATCTGGCCTTCATCCATCTCGGGCTCATCGACACCACCTTCGGCGTGGTGCTGGTGCTCTCCACCTTCAGCTATCCGTACATGCTGCGAGCGTTGGTGGCGGGATATCAGAGCTTCGGCCCGGAATATGAACTCTGTGCCCGCAATCTGGGGGCGGACTGGTGGACGGTGCTCTGGCGGGTGGACCTGCCCCTGCTCATCCCAGCCATGGTGGCCGGTTCCACAGTGGTCTTTCTGGTGGCCTTCTCCGAATACTTCCTGGTTTTTCTCATTGGCGGCGGGCGTGTG
>JAHJKV010000200.1 GCA_018822065.1 Pseudomonadota bacterium | reverse complement strand
CTTGTGCTCCGGCTCAAAGGCGGCATCAAGCTTGACCAGGCGCTCAAAGATGTCATTGGCCTTGGTGTCGTCGCCCCGATCGAGATAGGTCAGTCCCAACCCGAAGTTGGCCCGGACGTTTTCCTCGTCCACATTGGTGGCCTGCTTGAACTCGAATTCGGCGGAATAGGCGTTGCCCGACTCGCGGTGTTTCTCGCCGCGCACGATGGTATCGTCCAACTCGCGAATTTTCGGATAGACCGTGGTGGTATAAAACTCCGGCTCGGGATTGAATTTTTCCAGGAAATCTTCCTTGGGAACATCACGCTTGGGGCCGGAGGGGATGTAATTGACGTTCAGCGGCTGGACCTGGACGATTTCACCGTCTTCAGTCTCCTCAACAAACCAGTAAGTCTTCTGGATGGTCTTGCGTGAGGTGGTACCTGTGCCGACTTTCTGCACGGCCTGGGTGGAAAAGACGCCCTTGATCTTTTTTTGTCCAGCACCGACCACATGGCCCTTGCGCTTCTGTTCCTGCGTCTGCTCGTTCTCTGCCATGCCTACCCCTTGTGCTCTGCCGGGTTCACGCGCCACGCGTCATCTGTTCCAAGACCTGCAGCGCCGCGCCTGCCGGGTCCGCCGCCTGGGTGATGGGTCGGCCCACCACCAAAAAATTCGAACCATCGGCAACCGCCTGACCAGGCGTCACCACCCGACGCTGGTCGTCGCCGCTCTCCCCGCCTGGCCTTATGCCCGGTGTGAGGCACAGAAAGGCACTGCCGCAGGCCTGTTTTATCCCGGCCACTTCCAACCCGGAACAAACTACACCATCAAGATAGTATGCTTTGGCGCGCTGGGCAAGATCGATGACCACATTGCCGATCCCACCTTCGCCTGCTCCACCGATAAGCCCGAGGTCCTCGTGGTCCATGGAAGTCAGGATGGTAACACCGAGAAGCAGGGGTTTGGCCCCACTCCCCTTCGCTTCGTCGCGACCCTCAATCGCAGCCTCGACCATGCGCCTGCCGCCCAGGGTATGCACATTGACCATGTCCGCCCCGGCCCGCACGGCCGAGCGCACCGCACCGCGAACGGTGTTCGGGATGTCGAAGAACTTGAGATCAAGAAAGACGGAGAAACCGAGGTCCTTGAGCTGGCGGACCATGCCCGGTCCTTCGGCACAATAGAGTTCCAGCCCGACTTTCATCCAGGCTGCCGTGCCCCGCAGGGTCCGGGCCATGTCCAAGGCGCTCCGGGCGTCCGGGTAATCCAGGGCGACGACCAGCTCACTCATTGAAAGGTCCTCAGGATCGTTTGCAACAGAGTGGGTCGGAACACGGGTTTCTTGCGGCCTGCGAGATACACGGCCCGCAGGTCGTCATAGGCCAGTTCCAGGTCGTCGTTGACGATCCAGTAGTCAAAATGTCGGGCCTCGGCCAATTCGGCGGCAGCATTGCCCAGCCTGCGGGCGATAGCCTCCTCGCTGTCCGTTTCGCGACCGCGCAGCCGTCGTTCCAGCTCGATCCGGGAAGGGGGGAGCAGGAAGATGTAGAGCCCTTCCGGAAAGCTCTGGCGCAGTTGGGTGGCCCCCTGGACATCGATGTCGAAGATCACGTCCTTGCCCTGGTTCAGAAGGTCCTGCACAGGGCCGCGCGGGGTGCCGTAAAAATTGCCGTGCACCTCGGCCCACTCCGCGAACTCGCCAGCCTCCTTCATGGATAGGAAGGTCTCCTTGGACAGGAAGTTGTAATCCACGCCGTCGCGTTCGCCGCTTCGCGGCTTGCGCGTGGTGCAGGAGACGGAAAACTGGAAACGAGGAAACTCTGCCAGCAGACGCTTGACCAGGGTCGATTTGCCCGTGCCGGAGGGGGCACACAGGACCAGGATGAGTCCCTGTTGCTCTCCGCCGTGAACCCGTTCTGTGCGCAGAATCATGCCTCTTCCTCCTCGGCGGTGAAGCGCTGTCCCACGGTCTCGGCCTGGATGGCGGAGAGGATCACGTGGTTGGAATCGGTGATGACCAAGGCGCGGGTCTTGCGGCCCTGGGTGGCGTCAATGAGCCGCCCCTCCTTGCGTGCGTCTTCACGCAGACGACGCATGGGGGAGGAGGACGGGTTGACGATGGCCACCACGCGGTCGCCGACCACGTAGTTGCCAAAACCAATGGACAAAAGCTTCTGTTTTTTCATGATCTACTCGATATTTTGCACCTGTTCACGGCATTTCTCAAGCTCCGCCTTGAATTCGACCACCAGACCGCTGATCTCGGCGTTCTGGGCCTTGTTGCCGCAGGTGTTGATCTCGCGGAAGGCCTCCTGGCAGAGGAAATCGAGGCGCTTGCCGATCTCACCCTCACGGCTCAGAACCTCGCGCAGGCGTTTCAGGTGCTCGGCCAGACGGGTCAGTTCCTCGGATACGTCGAGTTTGTCCGTGAGCACCGCGATCTCCTGGAGCTTGCGCTCCTCGGTGACCTCGGCGTCACTGGCGGTCAGCAGCTCGTCGATACGTACCACCAGGGCCGCCTTCTTCTCCTCCATCACACCGGGGATGCGCTGGCCGATGCTCGCGGCGAGTTCTTCCAGGGTCGAAATGCGTGCCAGGAGGTCATCGGCCATGGCCTTGCCCTCCACGGTACGGCTGCGCATCCAGTCGATGCAGGCGTTTTCCAGCCCCTGTTTCAGGGCAGTGGACAGGGCCGGGTCAGGTTCGGACTCGCCATCACGCCAGAGCCAGGAGGAGGACATGATCCGGTTCAGGTCCGGGGTGAACTCCTGGCCCAGGTTCTTGGCCAAAAGCTCCATCTGACCGATCATGGCCATGACCTGGGGAGTGTTCAGACGCACCCCAAGGAGGTCGGCACGGGTCACTTCCAGGTTAAGGGAGATATCCACCCTGCCTCGGTTGGCATGGGTACGCAGGATCTTCTCGAACTCCTGCTCCAGGCTTCTCAGGGAGCCGGGCATGCGCCATTTGGCGTCCAGGTAACGCCCGTTCACAGACTTCATCTCCCAGACCAGGGACCAATCCTTTTCCGCTATTTCCGCCCGGCCATAGCCGGTCATGCTCGCTGGCATAGTCGTTCCTTATGGTTGCTGCCCCGGAATATTCCGGAGAATTATTTCAAGAGTTCCACTACAATCACGCCCCGTTCGATCCGCAGTGGCCGAGTCGACACCAAACGTTTGGCCGGGACGGGCGGGCCGCTGACGAGGCGGCAGGCCGCGTAAAACTGGCTCACTCCATTTCCGGCCTCATCCTGAACCACGATGTCCAGGCGATCCAGTTCGGTCAGGCTGCGCAGATCATCACTCATTACTATCTCCCTCAGGCATTGGATTCTCGCGCAAGTATTTTATTAATACAACCACTCCAAATATCAGAATAACAATTCCCAAGACTCCATAGAACAGGGCTAAGTTGTATACCTGGGTCAACTTGCTAAATGAAAGTACAATCCCCAGCACAAT
>JAHJKV010000199.1 GCA_018822065.1 Pseudomonadota bacterium | reverse complement strand
GGGTTCCACCAGCTTCAAATTCATCTTCTCCGGTAGACCGCCAACATTGTGGTGGCTCTTAATCACCGCGCTGGGCCCCTTGAAGGACTCGGACTCGATAACGTCCGGGTAGAGGGTGCCCTGGCCCAGGAACTTGACGCCCTCGATGGCCTTGGCCTCGCGCTCGAAGACGTCGATGAAGGTGTAACCGATGATCTTGCGTTTCTTTTCCGGGTCAGTGACGCCTTCCAGTTTGTCCAGAAACTCGCGGGCAGCGTCCACGGTCTTGACGTTCAGCTCGAAGTGCTCCTCCAGGAAGCCTATGACCTCGCTGCGTTCGCCCATGCGCAACAGCCCGTTGTCAACGAAGATGCAGTGCAAGTTCTTGCCTATGGCCCGATGCAGGAGCAGGGCGGCCACGGTGGAGTCGATGCCGCCGGAGAGGCCGAGCACGACCTTGTCGTCGCCCACCTGCTCCTTGAGTTCCTTGATGACCGAATCCACAAACCCGGCCATGGACCAGGTGGCCTTGAGCCCAGCCACCTTGAAGAGAAAGTTTTGGAGAATGAGGGCGCCGTCCGTGGTGTGAGCCACTTCGGGATGGAACTGCAGGGCATAGATTTTTTTCTCCGCATTGCCCATGGCCGCGAAAGGGATGGAGGCTGTCCGGCCCATGATCTCGAAGCTGGAGGGGATGGCTTCCACCCGGTCGCCGTGGGACATCCACACGGTCAGGGCGGCCTTGTCCTTCACGCCCTCGAAGAGCGGGCAGTCGCCCACGACCTCGAACTGGGCCCGGCCATATTCGCGCTCGGAGCTGGCCACGACCTTGCCGCCCAAGTCGTGACTTAAGAGCTGCATGCCGTAGCAGATGCCGAGGATTGGCAGTCCCATCTCCAGGTAGACCGGGTCAAGCTGGGGGGAACCGGCGTCGAGCACGCTGGAGGGACCGCCCGAAAGGATGATGGCCTGGGGGTCGAGAGCCTTGACCCGGGCCGGGTCCACATTGCAAGGATGAATCTCGGAATACACCCCGGCCTCGCGCACGCGCCGGGCGATGAGCTGGGTGAACTGGGATCCGAAATCGAGTATGACGACCTTGTCCATGACGTTCCTCTTAGCTGTTGTCGATACGATAGTTGGGGGATTCCTTGGTGATGGTCACGTCGTGGACATGAGATTCACGAAGTCCCGCCGGGGATATCTGAGTAAACTGTGCATTGTGTTGCAGGTCCGTGATCGTGGCACAGCCGGTGTAGCCCATGCCGGAGCGCAGACCGCCGATGAGCTGGTGGATGGATTCCCCTACCGGTCCACGATACGGAACCTTGCCCACGATGCCCTCGGGCACCAGTTTCTTGGACTTCTCCTGGAAATACCGGTCCGAGCTGCCCTTCTTCATGGCGTCGATGCTGCCCATGCCGCGATAGGTTTTGTAGGTGCGACCCTGGTAGAGGATGGTCTCACCCGGACTTTCCTCGGTGCCCGCAAAGATCGAGCCCATCATGGTCGAGTCCGCCCCGGCCGCGATGGCCTTGACGATGTCACCGGAGAATTTGATGCCGCCGTCGGCGATGATGCAGCGGTCCGCCTCGCGGGCGGCCTTCACGCATTCCAGGATGGCGGTGATCTGTGGCACGCCCACACCGGCCACGATGCGGGTGGTGCAGATGGAGCCGGGGCCGATGCCCACTTTGACCGTGTCAGCTCCCGCCTCAAACAAGGCCTTGGCCCCGGAATAGGTGGCCACGTTGCCCGCCACAAGCTGGGCGCTCGGGAACTGGCTCTTGACCATCTGGACTGCGGTCAGGATGTTCTGGGAATGTCCATGGGCGGAATCGACCACCAGGAAGTCCGCACCGGCGCCCAGGAGCGCCTCGGCCCGTTGTTCGCAGTCCTTGCCAACACCGACAGCCGCGCCAACACGCAACCGACCGCGTTCATCCTTGCAGGCATTGGGGTACTTCTTCACCTTCTCGATGTCCTTGATGGTGATCAGCCCCTTGAGCTTGTTGTTCTCGTCAACCACCAGCAGTTTTTCGATGCGGTGCTGGTGGAGCTTGTGTTTGGCGTCCTCGGGCTCGATGCCTTCCCGGACCGTGATCAGGTTGCGGCTGGTCATCAACTCCGAGACGCGGGTTTCGCGGTCCTTGACGAACCGGATGTCACGGTTGGTAATGATGCCTACCAGCAGGTCGCCCTTGACCACGGGCAATCCAGAAATGCGATATTCGCTCATGATATCGAGCACCTTGCCGAGGGAGTCGTCGGGATGGACCACGATGGGGTCACCGATCATGCCCGACTCGCTCTTCTTGACCTTGTCCACCTCCAGCACCTGCTCGCGCACGGAGAGGTTCTTGTGCACCACGCCCGCTCCGCCGTTTCTGGCCATGGAAATGGCCATGCGCGCCTCGGTGACCGTATCCATTGCCGCAGAGATGAGCGGGATGTTCAACCGGATTTCCGGCGTCAGGTTGGTAGAGACGTCCACCGCATCAGGCAGGACGTTTGAATAGGCAGGCAATAGCAAAACATCGTCAAAGGTGAGCGATTTGCCGATGATCTTATCCATATATATCCCCCTCAGGCTATTGTAACACACCATTTGCGATTTTACTGGGACAATTTACCCGGCATACAGAAAATTCATCTCTGCCGTACATGCCCCTTTCGACGTTACCGAGGCCCATTCCCGCCCGCTGGCCACCGGCTCGTGACGGTGCATAATGCCTCTTACGGCAGCGTCACCAGATGCTCCGACCCAGCAAACCCTTTACAGCCCGAGATAGGCTTTCTTGACGGCATCGTTTGACAGCAGGGCTTGGCAATCGTCACACATGGTGATGCGCCCCGTCTCCATGACATAGCCTCGGTGGGCGACCTTCAGAGCCAGGTTCGCATTCTGTTCCACCAGGAAAATCGTGGTGCCGTTCTCCTCGTTGATCTTCTTCACGATCTCAAAGATTTGCCGGGTGATCATGGGTGCCAGTCCCATGGACGGTTCATCCAGAAGCAGCACCCGAGGCCGGGCCATGAGACTGCGGCCAATGGCCAACATCTGCTGCTCACCGCCTGAAAGGGTCCCGCCCGGCTGCTTGCGCCGCTCGGCCAGGATCGGGAAGAGTTCATAGACATGATCCTTGTCCCGACGGATACCCTCCTTGTCCTTGCGCAGAAATGCGCCCATATCCAGGTTTTCCGCAACAGTCAGCCCGGGAAAGATCAGCCGGCCCTCCGGCACCTGGCAGATGCCCAAAGCCACGATCTCGTCGGGCTGCATTCCGGTGATGTCCTTGCCCTGGTATAACACCTGGCCGGTTCGGGCCGGGGTCACGCCGCAGATGGACATCAACGTGGTGGACTTGCCCGCGCCATTGGCGCCAATAAGGGTGATGATCTCGCCCTCGCCCACCTCGATGGACACGTCATACAAGGCCTGAATCTGACCATAGTACGTGTTGATATTCTTGATCTCAAGCATTTTGGGCCGGGTCGCAGCCTGGGTCGTGGTCTGTATGGTCTCGTTAGTCATCCTCGTCTTCTCCCAAATAGGCCCGGATAACGTCCGGGTTCTTGCTCACTTCCTCCGGCTTGCCGGTCGCGATGCGCTGACCGTATTCCATGACGAAGACGCGGTCGGAGACGGACATGACCATTTTCATGTCATGCTCGATGAGCAGGATAGCGATCTGAAGTTTCTGGCGAATCCTGTCCACCAGGGCCTCAAGGGCCTGTGTCTCCTGGGGATTCATGCCCGCAGCTGGTTCATCCAAAAGGAGCAGAAAAGGCTCGGTGGCCATGGCCCGGGCGATCTCTAGGCGGCGTTGCTCGCCATAGGGAAGATTGGAGGAGAGTTCGTTGGCAAAGCCGGTCAGGCCAACCAGTTCCAGCATCTCGTAACTCTTCTCCACCACCAGCCGTTCCTGTTCGCGGGTGTGGCGGGTTTGAAGCACCGCCCCCAGGATGGACGATTTGTTGCGGATGTGGCGACCGATCATGACGTTCTCCAGGACGGTCATGTCCGGGAAGAGCCGGATATTCTGGAAGGTGCGGGCCATGCCCAGTTCGGTGACCTTGTTGGGCTTGTAGCCGTTGATGCGCCGCTGGAGCTGGCCCATGGGCTCCACCAGTACCTCACCGCTGCTGGGGGCATAGATGCCGGTAATGCAGTTGAAGAAGGTGGTCTTGCCCGCACCGTTGGGACCGATGAGGGCCACGATCTCCCCGGCATTCACGTCGAGGTCGACGCAGTCCAGGGCGCGGATGCCCCCGAAATCCATGGTCAGTTTGCGAACGTCCAGGACGGGGCTACTCATGGGCCGCCCCCTTGTCCTTCTTCACGTAGGTATAAATCTTGTGCTTGGCCCGGATAAACCCTTCGGGCTTGAAAACCATGATGAGCACCAGGAGCCCGCCAAAGGCGAGCATACGGAATTCCTCGACCCCCGCAGCCATTCCGGCACCAGAATGAGCACCAGGGCCCCGGTGATGACGCCAGGGATGGAACCCATGCCGCCCACCACCACGATGGACAGGATAACGATGGATTCCATGAGACTGAAGCTCATAGGGTTGATGAAAGTGGACTTGGCGGCAAAGACAACGCCCATCAGTCCGGCCCAGCTCGCCCCCAAG
>JAHJKV010000198.1 GCA_018822065.1 Pseudomonadota bacterium | reverse complement strand
CGCGCTCATCATCGAGAGCACGTTCACGGCGGAGAGGTCGTCCATGTCCATGTACTCGTGCATCTCGTACCCCATGGCCCGCCCCAAGGCAGCGAACCGGGCCGCATCAGCTACATCGTAGAGATCTATGCCCGTGGCAGTCGGACGCAGAATGTAGAGCAGATAATACTCCTCCAGTTCATCCCAATACTGCATGACCACATCGCCGCTGTTCATGGCATGGAGCTGCACCGTGGAGTATTCCGTAACCTTCCCGGCCTTCAGGTTGGTCACCACATACCGAAAGACGTTGCCATGCTGCGGGCTGACCTCGTAGCGGTTCAGGGGCTGGCCGTCCTTATCCCATGTCTGGTAAACCCCTGAAATATTGGGACCCCAGTAGTTGTCTATGACCGGGATAAACATGTTGTCCGTGGTCATCCTGCACCCGGCAAGAACCCACAACAAAACAACCAGTACGGCAATTCTGATGATGTACGGTTTCATTCCCCCCCCAGATATCTAGGCATGGGGCAAGAATACCCCAGCTTGCTGGAGGAGACAAAGAAAAACAGCTGATTGTGAAGTCTGTTTGTGGGAACGGGCTGGCGGAATAATCAGACCATCTGGTTTACGCCGCGCTTGAGCATGGTCAAGGCAACGTTTTCTTCCCGGGCAAGCCGGCTCTGCACGCTCCGGCGCACCTGTCCTGAGGAGGAGTGGAACTGATGCTTGCGGGAGTCGTAAACGTCGGACACCAGCTGCACGAAATTAGGCGAGTCGCCCGTTGGGGTTACCTGGGCAATGGCCCGGTTGAAGATACGGGCTGCGCCAGAGGCACCGTGTTGTACCGCCGTGGACCAGAGCACTTCACGGATGGCCGAGGGTGCCTGATCGATATCCACGCCCGTGGAGGCGAGAATCTTGTTCCGAGCAGGGACATAATGATCCTTCTTGATGAACTCGCGCTGCAACTTCTCGAAACGTTCGGGAGCCTCGCTTGCGATCTGCTTCCATGCGCGCGGCATGCTGCCGTACTTGGAACCTGTATTGAAAGGACCGGCACTGGAAAGACGATTGGCCAGGTCTGGGGCCTGGGAGCGCAGGTAATGCACAAACCGATCCATGCTGCCCGTGCGCGAAGCGATCTGGTAGGTGCCGTAGGAGGTGCCGCCGACATGGTCGTAGCCAACGGCTGCCGCGCCCTTCTTGCCAGATTCGAATACAGCGGAAAGTTCGCCGTTCACCACCTCGTAGATGGTATTGTCGGCCTTGACCATGCCGGTGTCATGAATGGGCTTGGCCTTGGCTGGGGTCGTTTCGGACGTGGCGGCTGTGGCCTGATACTTGGCAGCCGCAAGTCCCTGTCCCGCCGTCTTGCTGAACAATCTCGAAATTGTAGACAGTGCATCATACATCAGGGCATCGCCCATGAAATTGTCGTCAGCCCCCGTAGAAGCGCCAGTCATGGATTGTTCGTTGTTGCTGAACATCTGCTGCATCATCCGCATCTGGGCATCAAAGGCCTTGGCGGTAGGATCGTCCGGCTTCAGCAGGGAACGAGCCCCTTGAATCTGCTTCAGGGCATCGGTTGTTCCTAGCATAGGGAGGAGCTGCAGGTCATTGGACATAGTACGCCTCTTGTCAAAAAATTGGCTTTTTGCATCTTGCCTGTCCCTGGAAAAGCACTATCCGTGCCACGACAGCAACCAAGCATAAAAACTCAATTTTTCAGAATTTCTAGGAGGCGCGCGTCCGTGCGCATAATGGAAATGAGTTTTCGATGTCCCGCCGGGAAGGCCAACCCGTCCAGGTTGGCAAGGGCCACAAAACGCCCTTCCAAGGCCTCGTAGAGGGCGGGTTGCTGAAAACCCTGGGAAAAATCAAGGTAGAAGCCGTGCAGGGTGACGCGGAACCGGGTGTAGCTGTAGGAAACCGTGGCCAGGGGCAACAGCGGCTGCACGTCCACGCCGGTCTCCTCCAGGTATTCCCGCACCACGGCCTGTTCCGGGGTTTCGCCGGGCTCGATTCCACCGCCGGGGAACTCCCACAGCCCGGGCCAGACATCATCGAGCCTGCGTTTCTGAATGTAGAAGCGGTTTTCATGCACGAGTACGCCGGTGGCCACGGAGATGTGCTGCACTTCGGTGCGCTTACCGGGCACAGGTCGCACTTCCTCCAACCCCTTGGACCGGGCCAGGCAGTGAGGTTCCACGGGACAGATGTCGCAGGAGGGCGACTTGGGCGTGCAGACCAGAGCCCCCAGTTCCATGAGCGCCTGATTGAATTCCCGCGCCCTGCCCTCGGGGATGAGCGCCAGGGCTCTGTCCTCGATGAAGGCCTGGTTGGCCGCAATTTTCACAGGACGGTCCAGGTTGTACACACGGGAAAAGACCCGTTCCACGTTCGCGTCGATGGCCGTATGGGGCTCATTGTAGGCGATGGCCATCACCGCTCCTGCGGTGTAAGGGCCGACTCCGGGCAAGGAGAGGACTCCCGCATGGGTGACTGGGAAAAGGCCACCATGTTCGGCGACGAGCAGACGGGCCGCCTTAAGCAGGTTGCGACACCGATTGTAATAGCCCAGGCCCTCCCAGAGTTTGAGGGCTTCATCCTCCTGGGCGTGGGCCAGGGCATGGAGGTCCGGGTAGCGGGCCACGAACCGCTCGAAATAGCCCACCACCCGTCCCAACTGGGTTTGTTGGGCCATGATCTCCGAGAGCCAGACATGGTAGGGCTGATAGGTGTGCCGCCAGGGCAGATCGCGCTGGTTGACGGCGAACCAATCCACCAGGAATCGTGAAAACGCGGGCTCATTCATGCAGGCGGTCATAGCCCCAGGAGCCCCCGGATGCAAGCCAGGAGCAGGTGCCGTTTACCTTGATTTGGCTTGGTTGGCCACAGCCTGTTGAGCGGCGGCAACAGCCGCGGCATCACCGAGATAACGGCGAGAGAGAGGGCGCAGGTTATTGTCCAGTTCGTAGACCAGAGGTACGCCGGTGGGTATATTCAGCTCGGTGATGTCGTCCTCACCGATGTCATCCAGGTATTTGACCAGGCCGCGCAGGGAGTTGCCGTGGGCGACCACGAGCACGCGCTTGCCTGCATTGAGCTCTGGGGCGATGGTCTCGAACCAGTAGGGCATGACCCGGTCGATGGTGATCTTCAGGCTCTCGGTGAGGGGCAGTTGGTCCGGGGTCAAGGTAGCGTAACGCGGATCAAATCCAGGAAAACGCTCATCCGTGGGCAGTAGCTCCGGCGGGGGAATGTCAAAGCTCCTACGCCAGGTGAAGACCTGTTGGTCGCCATATTTTGCTGCCGTTTCCGCCTTGTTCAATCCCTGGAGCGCTCCATAGTGTCGTTCATTGAGCCGCCAACTGCGGTGAACGGGCAGCCACATGCGGTCAAGTTCGTCGAGCACAAGCCAGAGGGTTCGGATGGCGCGTTTGAGAAAGGAGGTGTGGCAGATATCGAAGTCAAAGCCCTCTTCCTGGAGCAACTCCCCTCCGGCCCTGGCCTCGGCAATGCCCTGGGGCGTAAGGTCCACGTCGGTCCAGCCGGTAAATCTGTTTTCCAGGTTCCAGGCGCTTTGCCCATGACGGATCAAGACGAGATGCTTCACAGCAATGCTCCTTTCCCTCTTTGAGGATCTATCGAAAGTGGATCAGACAGTCGATCGACAGGTCCGGATGCAAGACACGAACAGAAGGATCAGGCTTTTTGGTCTTCGCGCTCAAAGAGCTCCCTCTTGCGCTTCTCAAAGGTCATGGCACTCTTGAGGGCGGCCAGGACAAGGGAGACAATACTCAGGATGAGAACAAGACCCTTCTGGAACTCCCACTGTTTGTCGCGGATGATATCCAGTATCCAGATATTTTCCAATCCCCTGGTAAAATACAGTATGGCCGGGATGCCAACCAGGGCAAGACCGAGACCAAAAACCTCCAGCCAGATGAAGGCGCGTCCGAGCATGAGCGCAAACAGGGTCGAGTCCCGGACGATGCGCAAAGTGACTAGGCGCCCCTGCAAGGCGTAAAGCCTTTCCTCTATTTCGATAAGATAACGACGGGCCATGCGGAAATTGTCCGCGCCCTTGATGTGCTGGTGCATGATCCAGTTCATCTTCTCGACGCAGTAGTTAAAGTCCCGGTTGAAGTCTCGAAGCAGCTTCGGGAATGGGAACCAGGCCGCTTCCTTCTGTATCTCCTTCAAACGTTCCACAAAGAACTCGGTCTTCTTCTGCATGCGCTTGACGTCACGCCCCACCTGCTTGGAGAGTTTTTCTCGAAATAGCTCGACTCCCGCGATAAGGTCCAGATAGGCCACATAGTTGCTGCGCTCGCCCAGCCGCTTCATCCTTGAAAGCTGTTCCTCGGCAGGCGCAAAGAACTCATGGTCCTCTTCAAACCGCTGCACGATTTCCGACTGGAGCTTTTCAACATTCTCTTTCAACTCTTTGACTTTGTATTCGGCTTCTCCCCATTTCTCCCACATGGCGGATAGAACATGGGCCCGGCCACGATCGAGTTCCGTGTCCACAAGGATTCGGTTGAAAAAGTTCGGATCGCTTCCCAAAAGCTCGGTAAAGATATCTACGGCCTGCCCCGTGAACCCCATCTTCACCATGCACACCGCACTCCGGTAGAGGGTGTCGAGCCAGAAGGGCGAGACCGTGTAGGCCCGACGGTAGAGGCCTGCCGCCTCTTTG
>JAHJKV010000197.1 GCA_018822065.1 Pseudomonadota bacterium | reverse complement strand
GCAGATGCTTGAGGCCGAAGGAATCGCGCACGAAACCAGGATTTTCGGAGGTCCCACCGCCGAGGTCATCTTCGACACCGCCGAAGTGGAAAAGGTGGACATGATCGTCATGGGCACCCGGGGCAAGAGCGAACTTTCGGGCTTGCTCGTCGGCAGCGTCACCCATAAGATTTTGCACATTGCACCCTGCCCGGTGCTCGTTATCCGCTAGCATTCAACCCTAAGGATCAGATATGCCCGTTCGTGAAAAGGAGCGCTTCCTGGTCTTCGGTTCTCCCTATGTGGGAGAGGAGGAGATCGAGGAGGTGGTGGACAGCTTGCGCTCCGGCTGGCTCGGAACCGGCCCCAAGGTGGCCGCCTTCGAAGCCGGTTTTGCCGCATACAAGGAGGCCGGTTTTGCTGCGGCCTTCAACTCCTGCACCGCCGCGCTCCACTTGAGCCTGGTGGCCCTGAACCTGCAACCCGGCGACGAGGTCATCACCACGCCCCTGACCTTCTGCGCCTCGGTGAACGCGATCATCCACGCCGGGGCCACCCCGGTCCTGGCCGATGTGAACCCGCACACCATGAACATCGACCCTGACCGCATCCGGGAGAAGATCACCGACCGCACCCGGGCCATCCTGCCCGTGCACTTCGCGGGCCGGAGTTGCGACATGGACGGCTTGGTCGGCCTCTGCCAGGAATTTGATCTGCGTATGGTCGAAGACTGCGCCCACGCCATTGAGACGCGCTACAAGGGTCGCCATGCTGGCACCTTCGGCGAGTTCGGCTGCTTCAGTTTCTACGTCACCAAGAACGTGGTCACCGGCGAGGGCGGCATGACCCTTTGCCGTCGCCAGGAGGACATCGAGCGGATCAAGGTGCTCGGGCTGCATGGCATGTCCGCCGATGCCTGGAAGCGGTTCACGGACGCGGGTTACAAGCATTACATGGTGGTCGAGGCCGGCTACAAATACAACATGATGGACCTGCAGGCCGCCATCGGCATCCATCAGCTCAAGCGGGTGGAAGAGACCCTGGTGCGCCGCCGCGAGATCTGGGCGCGCTACGACGAGACCCTTTCTGACCTGCCCTTGACCCTGCCCGCACCGGAGGAGCCGGACACCGTGCATGCGCGGCATCTTTATACCGTGCTCGTGGACCAGGAGGAGACCGGTGTCACCCGTGATGAGTTCCTGAGCCGCATGCACGCCCAGAACATCGGCACCGGGGTGCACTACCTTTCCATCCCCGAGCACCCTTACTACCGGGAGCGCTTCGGCTGGAAGCTTGAAGAGACACCCGAGGCGGTGCGTATCGGCCGACAGACCGTCAGCCTGCCGCTTTCGCCCCGGTTGAAGGATTCGGACATCGACGACGTGATCGAGGCGGTGCATCTCTGCCTCGACCAGCACTAGGAGGCGGGTCATGCTGGTAGTCATTCTCGGCGCAGGCGGCCATGGCCAAGTGGTGGCCGACATCCTGTTCAACATGTGGCGAAATGGTCGAGATTTAGAGATATACGGGTTTCTTGACGACGACCCGACCCTGACCGGGACATCGGTCATGGGCATCAAGGTGCTCGGGTCCAGGGATATTCTGGGCGAGCTTAGTCATGATGCCCTGGTAGCGGCCATCGGCGACAATACGGTGCGCAAAAGTTTCTTTGAAAGTCTGAGCGAGACCGAGGTCTTCATCCCTGCCATCCACCCCTCGGCGGTCATCGCCCCAGATGTCCAGGTGAAGTCAGGTGCCATGGTCTGCGCTGGAGCGATTATCAATCCTGGCACCAGCATCGGATCGAATGCTATCGTCAACACCGGGGCCCTCCTGGACCACCACAACAAGATCGGTGCTCACAGCCACGTCGCCCCGGGTGTGAACCTCGGGGGCAACGTCACCGTGGGCGAGGGTGCCTTCATCGGTATCGGGGCCAGCGTGATTCCGGGCATCACCATCGGGGCGGGGGCCATTGTGGGCGCTGGCGCGGTGGTCGTGCGTGACATTCCCGCCGCTGAAACCTGGGTAGGCGTGCCTGCCCACAAGCTCGGTTGAGCCGAGGGTGCAGACCAAGCGCATGTACGATCTCGTTCTCTTCGACTACGACGGCACCCTGGTGGATTCCTTCCCCTCCATCCTGCACGCCACCCGCAGAATCTTTGCCGAGGCCGGACTAGCCGAGCCGGACGAAACCGTGGCGCGCCGGGCCATCGCCGATGGCAGAGGCCTGGAATATTATCTGAAAATCCTGCATCCAGGGCTGAACGACCAGCAGGTTGATGTATGGAGAAT
>JAHJKV010000196.1 GCA_018822065.1 Pseudomonadota bacterium | reverse complement strand
CGCGCTCATGCGCTGGGGCGTGGAGCAGACTCTTTCCCGGCTCACGGGCATGTTCGCCTTTGCCTTCTGGGACGCCCTTGAGCGCACCCTGGTCCTGGCCCGCGACCGCTTCGGCGAAAAGCCCCTGTATTACGGCGATGTGGAAGGCGGGCTGACCTTTGGCTCCGAGCTCAAGGCCCTGCGCGCCGTGCCTGGGTTCGATCCCGCCATTGACCGCGACGCTCTGGCCCTTTACCTCCGTTTTTCCTACCTGCCGGAGCCGCACACAATATATAAATGTGCCCGCAAGCTTCCGCCCGGACATTTCCTGGTGATCCATGACGGCCAGCCTCTGCCCCAGCCGGAACCCTACTGGACCGTGTGCCGGACCATGGACGAGGTCGAGCCTTTTGCTGGCAGCCAGGCCGAGGCCCTGGCCGAGCTCGATCACATTCTACGCCGGGCGGTCGCGGGTCAGATGCTTTCGGACGTGCCGCTGGGCGCCCTGCTCTCCGGCGGGGTGGATTCCTCCCTGGTCACGGCCATCATGCAGGCCCAGAGCGACCGGCCCGTGCGCACCTTCACCATCGGCTACGAGGACCAGGCCTGGGACGAGTCCAAGGATGCCGAGGCCGTGGCCGCCCACCTGGGCTGCGACCATACCTCCCTCATCGCCCGGCCCGAAGACGCCCTGGCCTTGGTGGCCGAGCTGCCGCGTATGTACGACGAACCCTTTGCCGACGCCTCTCAATTGCCTACGGCCCTGGTCTGCCGCCTCACCCGCGAGCACGTTACCGTGGCTCTGTCCGGTGATGGCGGCGATGAACTCTTCGCGGGCTACAACCGGCACAGTTGGGGCCCTCGGCTCTGGGAGAAATTCCGCCGTCTGCCCCGGCCCCTGCGGGCTGGCGTGGGCCGGGTCATATCCATCCTCTCCCCAGCCTCCTTTGACAAGATCGCCCGTCAACTGGGGTCCATCGAGCGACTGCCGGGCCAGAAGCTGCACAAGCTGGCCGGGGTCATGGGCGCCCGAAGCCGGGAGGCGTTCTACAAGGGAGTGGCCTCCACTTGGGCCGACCCTGCGGCGGTGCTCCAGGAAGGAACCGAGCCCCGAACCCTTTTCGACACGCCAGAAGCCTGGCCGCAGGATGATAATTTTACTGCCTGGATGCAGTTCATGGACGCCAGCACCTACCTGCCCGGCGACATCCTGACCAAGGTGGACCGGGCCGCCATGGCCGCCAGCCTGGAAACTCGTGCCCCCTATCTCGACCACACCCTGGCCGCCTTTGCCTGGTCCCTGCCGTCCAACCTGCGTGTGCACGAGGGCCAGGGCAAGCATCTCTTGCGCGAGTTGCTCTATACCTACGTGCCCCGTGAGCTGGTCGAACGGCCCAAGATGGGCTTTGGCGTGCCCGTTGGCGACTGGCTTACCGGCCCGCTGCGCGCTTGGGCAGAGGAACTCCTCGACCCTGCCCGGCTCGCTCGCGAGGGGTTCTTTCGACCCGAGGCCGTGAAACGCTCCTGGCTGCGACTGAAGATGGGGCGCAGCGAAGAGCAGTTCCGGCTGTGGAACCTGCTTATGTTCCAGGCCTGGTTGGAGGAGTGGTCATGAAGATCGTGGTCATTGCAGGGTATGCGCCGTCGCTGATCAATTTTCGGGGTCCGCTCCTGGCCTCCATGCGGGTGTTCGGTCATGAGGTCATCACCCTTGCCCCGCCTGACGACCCGACAGTCCGCGGCCAGCTGGCTGAACTGGGCGTGGGTTTCAAGACCATCCGGCTCAGCCGTCGCGGCGTGAACCCCCTGCGCGATTTCATCACCATGCAGGATATCCGGGCTCGTCTGGCCGAGATCAAGCCTGACCTGGTGCTCTCCTATACCATCAAGCCCGTGATTTACGGCTCCCTTGCCGCCCGGCTGGAGGGGGTCAAACTGGCCTATTCCATGGTCACCGGACTGGGCTCCTCTTTTGAGGGCAAGGGCTGGATCGGGCGGCTCATTTTCGGCATGGTGGAAGGGCTCTACCGGATCGGACTCAAACGCAATCGGTGCGTGTTTTTCCAGAATACGGACGATGAGGCATTTTTTAGGAAGTTGCAGCTGATTGGTCCGCAAACGCGTAGCGTGATCACTGCCGGGTCCGGCGTGGACCTGAACCACTATGCCCAGGCCCCCCTGCCCGAAGGTCCGCCCACCTTCCTGCTCATCGCCCGGCTGCTCAAGGCCAAGGGCATCGCCGAGTTCGCCGAGGCGGCCCGGCTGGTGAAGGCCGAGCCCTCCGAGGCCCGGTTCCACCTGGTCGGCCCTCTGGAAGAGGGCAGCGGCGGGGGGGACGAACGCGACCTTTCCCGCTGGCGTTCGGAGAAGCTGGTGGACTGGTTCGGCCTGGCCGAGGACGTGCGCCCGCGTCTGGCCGAGGCCTCGGTTTTTGTCCTGCCGTCCTACTACGGCGAGGGATTGCCCCGCACGGCCCTGGAGGCCGCAGCCACGGGCCGGGCTGTGATCACCACGGACCATCCCGGCTGCCGCGAGGCCGTGGTGCACGGCGAGACCGGGCTGCTGGTGCCAGTGCGCGACCCCCAAGCCCTGGCCGAAGCCATGAAGCGGTTCATCAATGAGCCGGGTCTGGTCGAGAGCATGGGGCGGGCTGGTCGTGCCCTGGCAGAGCAGCGTTTCGACGTCAACAAGGTGAACCGGATGATCCTGGAGGCCATGGAACTGTGCTGAAACAAGCCTTTGACTGCCTCGTCTCCCTGCTGGCCCTGGCCGCATTCTGGCCCTTGTTTTTGGCCGTGGCTCTGGCCGTGCGCATTCGGCTCGGTCCGGGTGTGTTCTTCCGCCAGGAGCGCCCCGGCCTGCATGGCCGCCCCTTCACCATGCTCAAGTTTCGCACCATGAGCCAGGAGTGCGACGGCGAAGGCTGCCTCCTGCCAGACT
The DNA here is from genome assembly GCA_018822065.1 of Pseudomonadota bacterium. Classification (GTDB taxonomy): domain Bacteria; phylum Desulfobacterota; class Desulfovibrionia; order Desulfovibrionales; family Desulfovibrionaceae; genus JAHJKV01. The sequence goes on along the minus strand of JAHJKV010000196.1, from coordinate 718 downwards.
GTGACCGCTTGCTGCCCTTTGGCCGCTTCCTGCGCTCCTCCTCCCTGGACGAACTACCGGAGCTGATAAACGTGCTCAAGGGGGAGATGAGCCTCGTGGGACCGCGGCCGCTTCTGATGCAATATCTGGAGCGCTATACCCCGGAGCAGGCCCGTCGCATGGAGGTGAAACCCGGCATCACGGGCTGGGCCCAGGTGCAGGGCCGAAACGCCTTGAGCTGGGAAGAGAAATTTTCTCTGGATGTCTGGTATGTTGAAAATGCGAGCTTTATGCTGGACCTGAAAATTCTCCTGCTCACCGTGGTCACGGTTTTTTCGGGAAAGGGCGTGTGCCAGGAGGGTGAGGTCACGGCGGCTGAGTTTATGGGAAGTCGGGAGCAGGGCGAAAATGAGGTGGGAAACCGGTTTGAAATAAAGTAAGCTGTTCGCCACCGGCGTGGTTTGACCAACGAATGATTTTCCAAGCGGGGTGAGAGCCAATGGATGTAAAGAAGCTGCTGCTGCCTGTGGACGGGTCCGAGTATTCCTTGAAGGCGGCCAGATACGGAATGGAACTGGCCAAGCTGGTCGGCGCTTCCATCGTGCTCCTGCATTGCCACAAGGTCGTGCCGCCCTCCCGGGGCCGTCCCAACTGGGAAGTGGCCCGCGACGCGCTCGTGGCCGAGGCCGAAGAGGTGCTGGCCCCCTTCGAGCAGATGCTTGAGGCCGAAGGAATCGCG
>JAHJKV010000195.1 GCA_018822065.1 Pseudomonadota bacterium | reverse complement strand
CTCACCCACTGCCCCCGTTTGGCCATGGTCGGCGAGACGCTCCACCTGCTCGACGCCAATGGCAGGCTGGTCTACCTGAGCCTGGACGAAGGACGGACCTGGGACGGACCGAACCAGACGGGCATATCACCGGTGCACACCATGTTTGACCGGCCCCTGGAGCTACCCGACGGCAGCCTGCTCTCCACTGGCCACTGCCATCGGGGAACCACGGCCCTGCCCAACCTGCGGCAGGCCCCGGCCGAGCAAATGGTCTATCGGTCCACGGACCAGGGCCGAACCTATGCACCGCTGTCTGTCCTCTCTTGTGGCCGCTATCTGGTCCTCTGCGAAGGGTCCATGGCCCGCCTGGCCGACGGACGCATCGCCGCGCTCCTACGCGAAAATTCCTTTGTCTACGAGCCCATGTACCTCTGTCTGAGTGCCGATGAGGGCCGGACCTGGACCGAACCCGAGCCCACCCCCCTGGTGGGCCATCGCCCGACCCTGGGCCTGACCGCCTCGGGCAAGCTACTGGTGACCTACCGCGACGTGGGGCCGGACGCGGGCACTGCCGCCTGGATGGGAACCCTGGAGGGACTCACCGGACCCTATCTGGTCCATGGCCGGACCAGCCCGGACCGATGGGCGCTCAGGCCCCTGACCGATGCGACCTCGGCCACAGCCGACCTTACCGTGGAAGTAACGGCCGGGGAGGCACCCTGTGCGGTGCACCTGGGGGCGTGGTGGCGCATACTGCGAGGCCGCATTGAAGTGAGGCCACCGAGCATTGCGGGCAGCAAGCCTCGCAAGCGGTGGCGCAAACTCACGGAAGACCAATGGAACACCCTGCGCTTTTCTTATGCAGCCGGGCGCATCACCCTGCGGGTGAACGGGCGCAAACGGCTGGAGATCGAAGTGGACCCCCAGGCTGCCACGACGCGCGCGATCCTCTTCGGGGCTGCACCGGTGGACAAAGGTGACGCCACGAGCGATATCTCGAGCTGGCGACGGGCCAGCCTGCACATCGAGGAACCGCGCATGGTCCGGGAATACGATTGGCAGTGGAATGCGTCCCAGGGCTTGCCCCATGCGGAACAAAAGCGGCAGGTGCTGGAGCTGGACAATGACCGCGAGGCCCATTTCGGCGATTTCGGCTATTCGGGCTGGGTCCAGTTGCCGGACGGGCGATTCTTCTGTGCCTATCACCATGGCGGAGGAGGCGAACTGGGATATGAACCCAGCCACAGCGCCCATGTTCGCGGGGCCTGGTTCAGCGAGGATGATTTCGCCTGAACCAGCCAGGCACCTCGCCTTGACGAACCGGCAAACCCCCAATAGGGTTTGCGTATGACTGAAGAAAACGGTTTTTATTCCGATAGTCGCTGGAACAATCTTTACGCGTATGCAGATACGCTCAAGGACATGGTCCGGGCCGGGGGCGATCCGCTGGAGGAGACCCTGGTCACCCTCTCGCTCATCCTGGAACAATTCCCGGAAAGCCCTCCCATCACCCCGGAAAGCCTGCACATCAACTGCGTGAATCACCTGCTGCGCGTGGTGCTCGGGGCCATCCGCAAGGAAAAGATGCGCCAGCTCAAGCGGGAACAGGCTGGCGAATGTGAAACGGACGAGGCCCCCGAAGGGCCACGCCGCTAGGAGCACCCCATGTCCGTGAAGATCGACTGCTGGCGCGATTGCTGAAGCGGCTACAAAGACCTCAGCTGGAAGCTGATGGACGCCCAACCCGGCGACCGTTTTGAGGTCGAGGCCGATCCCTCCCAGGTGGAAAACGTGCAGCGGATCGCTACCAGCAAGGGGGCTCAAGTCGTGGAGAAATCGACCTCCCTTGAAGGCCGACCGCTCATCACCCTAGAAAAAATCGAAAGTTGAGGCTTATTGCTCGAAAAGTGTTTGGATGGTCTGGTCGATAATACTGTCCGTGACGCCTGTTTCCTCCATCTCCCGCAATACCGCATCTATGGACTCGACAAGCTCGGCATGCTTTACGTTCAGGAAATGATAGAGTGAAGCTTCATACAGAGGTGAGCCGAGGATATGAATCCCCGCGTCCGGGTGATCCTGGGCGATTTTGAGTCTAAAAATCAGCCCATTGAATCGCCATCATCAATATGCCGCACACTGGACAAAGGGATCTCGACCAGCACCCGGGTTCCCCTGCCTGGAACCGAATCGATCTCGGCCCTTCCTCCCAGTAGCCGGCCCCGTTCACGAATACTCACCAACCCCATGCGCACGCTCCCCAGGGACTGCTCCGAACTGGCAACACCATTAAATCCGACACCGTCGTCCTCCACCCGGAGGATAAGGTTGGGATGGGAGGTTACCAGACGGACCGTTACTGAACGCGCTCTGGAATGTGCGCGCACGTTGTTCAAGGCCTCCTGGACGATACGGAAGAGATGGACCAGAACATCCACCGGAAGATCCACCCCGACCAGCCCGGCGGCATTAAAATCCATTGCCACGCCTGAAGCCTCGGCAAAGCGGGAGCAATATTCCCGGAGCACTCCCTTCAGACCCAGCTCTTCCAGGCCGAACGGCCCCAGTCCCTGGGCCATACCGCGCACGCCGACGATGCACCGGCGCAGCAGTTCCGAACAGTTCTCAGCCCGTCTGCGCGTCGCCGGGTCCACATCGGCCTGATCATCCAGGAGCATCTCAAAGGAAATTTTGAGGGCCGAGAGGTCCTGGGCCAGATTGTCGTGCAATTCCAGGGCGAGCCCGCGTCGCTCGGCTTCCTGGATGCGGATAAGTTCCTGAGAGAGCCTGGCCTGATACTCTTCCACCCGCTTACGGTCGGAGATGTCCACAGCCGACCCCTCATAGTAAGAGATGGCGCCCTCCGAGTCACGGACCGTGCGCACTGTGGTGGTTGCCCAAAATTCCGCACCGTCTCTGCGGCGACCCCGGATTTCGTAATCGTGCAACTCATTCTGTTCCTGGATGGCGGTAATGAACCTGTCCCGATCCAAAGGATTTGCATACATGACTTCACGAACGTCTGTAGCCCAGGCGTGGAATTCATCCACGGATTCACAACCGAACATATGGGCAAAAGCACGATTGGCAGACAGGAGTTTCCCCTCTACCGTGGTTCGGTAAAGACCGGAGGTGGCTCCCTCGAAGAGTTCCCGGTAGTTTTCCCGCGCCTCCAGCAGGCAGTGGCGCTGCTCCTGAATCTCGGCGGCCATCTCGTCCACGGCAAGAGCCAACTCGCCCAGTTCGTCTCTCCGCCGGACCCCGGAACGAGCCTCCAGGTCTCCGGCGGAGACCCGGCGTACCGTTGCGGTCAGCCTGGACATGGGCCGGAACAACGAGAAGGTGAAAAAGAGCAAGATCGCGCCCAGCGTGCATGCAAGGACCGCCAGGGCAACCCAGAAAAACCGACCGACAACCACGTCCAGGCTCGCCCCGATGCCGAGTTGGGTGCGCCTCACCGAGGCCAGCACCTCGGTCATGGGCTCGACATGCCCGAAGGTCCATCCCAGTTCACCCATGGGGTGGTATGCCAGGATATATTCCTCGCACCCCAGAAAGAGTCTGGCCGAACCGGGTCGATGTTGCAGCATCCGGTTCACAACGGCGCGCACCTCAGGGATCGTTGAGGCGCTCAGATTGTATTCAAGCAACTGCCCCTCGGCCCCACTGGTCTCCAGGCCGAAAGCATCCAATTGGTCCAGGGGGAAGGCAATGATCTGGCCGCCCCGATCAAGCACAAAGCTGAAATCATTGCGCCCAGCCGTTTCCGGTGTGACCACCTCGCGCAGGATCGCATCTAGGGAGATATCAATGCCTGCCGAGGCCAGGAATTCGCCCGCCTCGGAATAGGCCGGAGCCGAAACCGTGATCACCAGCCCCTGCCCCATGGAGTCCTGATAGACCTCGTGCCAGGCCACCTTTTTTTCCGGATTGTGTTCCGGCGTGGCCAAAAGGTAGCAGAGGTCATCGTGATAATCGTACTCCTGAACCGGCGGCATCAGGTCCACGTGGTGAATGTTGGGATAGTAGCGCGCGATGGCATTGGAGGTGATCAGCCAGGCTGCGGCGGCACCGGGCACGCTGCGCTGCACCTCCTCAAGCAGGGGGTCCAGGTGGGAGAGAGCCGTCATGTCTGCGGTGATCTCCGGCGACAACGCAGACCTGCCCCAATAGACGCAGGAAGCCAGACTCCGAGTCTGGTTGGTAAATATCCGGTTTCGAGGATCAAGGGAGAAAGATTCGCCGGGGTTGAAATTTTCCCGGGCATAGAAATCACGTTTTGACAGCACCTGCTCCACTCGCCTGGCAATGGACGCGGTCTGGATCTCGGCCTGACGAAACACGGCATGGAGGTGCAGGGCTCGCTCCCGGGCCACGTCCCCGAGGTGCTTCTCGGCCTGCTCCAGAAAACTTGCCCGGTTCTGCTCCACGGCATAGCTGCCGAAAACCCTGATCTGGTTCACGGCAACAGCCACCATGATTGCCACAGACACCAGGAGAATCAGCACCTGTACGATGGAAAAACGTATTCCAAGCCTGGAAAAAAGAGGCAAACGCACGCAGTATCTCCTCAGCCCCCCCGATAAGACAGCTTCAGTCTAGCAACCGGCTATCGACATGTCCAGGTACATATTGATTTTTTGCCTCGCTTCGCTAGCTTGACCGGACAGGTTGCCTGAACGTGGTTGAACGTTCTCCTCAGCATGAGGTATGCTCGACTCACAATCTGAACCAGAAGCTTTGGTGAAGCCTATTGAACTGCATATCCCCCTCCACCCGAAGCGCGCTGTGAAACACTCCTCGGCCTCATTCGCCACGGGCGGAGGGATTGGACGACCTGCTGCGCGAGGCCAATGGAGTGACCCCTGTGTGATTAAGCCCTGCCCCTGGCAGCCCTCGCCTCCTGGAAACGGTTCTTCCGCAACGAACATTTCAAGCTTTTTTTTTGTTTGCCCCACTGTCCGAGCGCCATGAAAACTGGTAAATACATGAACATGACCGCCAAAAACCCCATTGCCGCACTCTGGCTCACCCCGCCCACCGACCTCAGACCCCGGCTCAAAACAGCCCTTGACCAAGGAATGGAGCGGGCTGGGGGCAACGCGATCTTGCATTTCCGAACCGACGATGTTGCTGTGGTGGGCGCAAGCCTGGTCCGGCTGCTTGGCATGTTCGCCTCCAGACGCGTACCCCTGGCACCGGGGCTGGTCCCGGCCTGGCTCACCCCGGAACGCTGGAAGGTGCTCAGCGGCATCGCTCCCTCGGGCGACTTTGCCTGGCACCAGCACGGCTGGCGGCACAAGAACCACGAACAGACGGGCCAGAAAAGCGAATTCGGTTCCTCACGCCCGCTTACGGAAAAAATCGACGAACTGCGACGTGGAGCCGAACGACTGCATGACATCACCGACAGCACGAGCCTGCCCATCTTCACCCCGCCCTGGAACAGCCTTGACGCCGAGACCCTGAATGCCTTGACGGACCTCGGATTCCAGGCCGTCTCCCGTGCCACGGACGCAGAGCCTGCCTGCCCCGCCCCCCTTGTGGACATCCCAGTCCATGCGGACCTGCACACGCGCACAGAGCCCGACCCCGAAACCGGACTGACCGCCCTGCTCATGGAGATCGAGAACGCCCTGGCCGCAGGAACCTGCGGGGCGATGCTCCGCCACCAGCGCATGAACCCGGCAGCCTTCGCCTTCCTCGACCTTTTCCTGGAACTGGCAAGCCGCACCAAAGGCCTGGAACTGGCTCACCTTGGGCAGCTCATGGTCCGGTGACGCGGCCCAGGCCCCGACCCGAATCAATTCTCCACCCGACACCATTGAGCGTAGTAGGCGCATTGGCCGGCCAGGTCAGCTTCGTGGGGGCCGATGAGGGCGTTTAAGCCCCAGCCGGTTTTGAGCCAGCCGCCGCGGGGGACGTAGGCCGCTTCGGGGTGGAGGGTTTCGAGTGTTTGGACCTTCACTTCCATCTTTCCGAATTCCGTAACCATAAAGCAAGGTTGGGAAAGGTCGAGTGAACCGCCGTTGCTGGCGAGCACCGGGTTTTTTGAGGAGAGGCTGAGGGTTTGCAGGCCGGTCTGCCGGGACTCGGGAATCTGGCTCAGGAGGTGCTGTTTCTGAACCAAGGAGAGCAAGCGCAGAGGATAGCCTGCCGGGGCTTCGGGTTCCAGGTGCACCTCGGTGACCAGCCGGGCCAGACCGTCGGGGTGATGGAAGCGGCCTTCCTTGAAGGGACGCTCGTAGTCCGGCGAGGGCACATAGCCCCTGGCGCGGATGTCCTCCAACTCCGTGGTCATGTTTCTGGCCCGCAGGCCGTCGCGCAGGACCTCCTCGGCAGTGGGGAACGGCAGGGGCGGGTCCAGGCGGGCGGCCAGGGCCGCGATGATCTCGAAATTGGAACGGGCCGAACCGCGGGGCTCGAACACCTTGGCCGAGTGGTGCACGAAGCCATG
>JAHJKV010000023.1 GCA_018822065.1 Pseudomonadota bacterium | reverse complement strand
TGAGCGGGTCGACGATCTCAAAGTTGAAACTCTCCAGGAAATACTTGAGCGTGAGCAGCGCACCATCGAAGAGCTTGTCGCCCTCGGTGCGTCCGGCAAAGAGCGAGACGTAGGCAGGCCGCCGAGGCAGGTTCACGATCTCCGGGTCCCCTTTCATCTTGCGGGCATAGATGACCTGGCTGCGGTCGATCATGGTCTTCAGCCGCGAGGGCAGGTGATAGAAGTAGATGGGAGCGGCGAAAAAAAGGAAGGGAGCTTGCATCATGTCCGCGAAGACGTCCGGCAGGTAGTCCTTGCCAGCCAGGGCGCAGCGGGACTTGGAGTCCTTTTCGCACATGCTGCAGGCCCGGCAGAACTTGAAGTCCTGTTTCTTCAGGTTGTAGACAAATCCTTCGCCTCCCTCGGCGCGAATGCCGGAGAGGAAGGTGGCGACAGCGGCATTGGAGTTGCCCTGCGTCCGGTGGGAGCATTGAAAAAGTATGGGGGTCGGGGTTTCCATCTGGCGCATCCTTTGGTTGTCAATCGGTTCAAAATGGGGTGCGGGTAAACAGAGCCCGCAGGTTCCCGTCCTGCTCCTCGGTGCTCATCCTCCATCCGGGGACGATGTGGAGCTGGTTTTCAAGCTGGCCCAAGGCCGAAGGGTTCACAAGCACCTCCACCTGGCCGCCTCGGGAAAAACGGAGATACCAACCTATCTCCTGTCCTATGCCTCAACATTTGCCTCTGAGGTCCAGAAAAACGTTGTCTTCACGCATTCACGGCGCTCCTAATATCCTGAAAAAAACGGGTTGTGGTTCATTTCATCGCCCACGGTGGTCTCGGCGCCATGGCCGGAATAGATGACCGTGTCCGGGGGCAGGGGGAATATGTTCTCGGTCACGGACTGCTTCAGGGTCGAAGCGCTCCCGCCGGGAAAGTCGGTCCGGCCCACTGAGCGGAAAAAGATCAGGTCTCCCACAAACACGGCCTTGGCCTGGGGGAAATAAAAACTGAGGGAGCCAGGGGTGTGCCCCGGAGTCTGGAACACGGTGCACGGGTAGCCCAGGAACTCGCTCTCCCCAGGGCCAATGGCTTCGAAATCAAAGGGGTTCACCAGAGGCAGGCCCATCATACCCCCACGACCCACCTCCGTGTCCATGAGAAAGGCGTCCTCGGACGGGGCCAGGATGGTCGCGCCCGTGGCATCGGCCAGGGCACGCACGCCATAGATATGGTCGAAGTGCAGGTGAGTGACCAGGATATGGGTCAGGGTCTTGCCGCCCAGATGGGCGATCATGGGCTCGGGATTGCCGCCCGGATCAATGGCCACGGCCTCATGCCCGTTGTCCAGCACATAGGCGTTGGTGCCCAGGGGGCCGAGTTGGAACTTTTCGATATGCATTCTAGTAGTCCTCGATCAGGATGTCTTTGAGTTCCAGGCGGGACGAAGCGCCACGCTGGTCATGTCGGCCAAAGGCCAGGGCGACCTGCAGTTCATATTCCTCGCCCGAGAGGCCCAGGACGTCGAGCACCTGGGCTTCCTGGTTGATGATCTCCCCGAGCCAGACCCCGCCCAGCCCCAGGCTGTGGGCCGCGAGCAGCATGTTTTGCAGGCAGGCCCCCACTCCCTGGTGGTCTTTCATTTGATGATACATCTTGTCCCGTTTGAGGAAGACGAGAACCAGGGTGTCGCATTCGCGCACGATGTGCGCATACTTGGTGCACTCCGCAAGTCCCGTCTTGCGCTTGTCGTCAGGCCCGATGACCAGAAACCGCCAGGGCTGGTTGTTCAGCCCGCTCGGTGCCCAGCGCCCGGCGTCGAGAATGGCGATCACCTCATCGCGGGTCAATGGTTCGCCGGTATAGCGACGGATGGACCGACGCTCACGGATGGCGTCGAGAACGGGATTATCGGCCATGCTGCACTCCTTGTGGTTGGGCAGAGACAACCTAACGAAGAGTGGCGCGCGGGGCAAGGGGGGAGGCGATGCGCCAGCATGGTCCTTCAGGCTGGGCAATCCTGCAACAGGCGGCGTCGAAGCAGGCATTGCAATGGCTGAGCAAAAAAAGCTGCTCCCCGCATGACGATCCTTTTCATGGGCATCCAACCAGGGTATGGTAAGATATGCGCTTCCTGCGGTTGCTCGTCTCTGCGCTCCTGATGGCGCTTCTTAGCCTCCCGGCCCAGGCCGGGCAGGGCAAATCGCTTGTGGCCGCCATCACCATGGATGACGCCCAGGGCAAACCCTTGCTCTCCCTCACCCTGGACGGAGGCTGCACCTTCGATCCCGAGCCGGTCTGCCGCGTGGCCTTGGCCGACACCCGCATCGACACCTCCTTCTTTTCCGGCCCGGCCCAGGGAACGGCCCTGGTGCGCCTCGCGCCGGAGAAGCTGCTGCTGGAAGAGGTGGACATCACCATGCCCGGTGCCCGGCTCACCCTGGGCGAGGGGCATGACGAGCCTGTGGACCTCC
>JAHJKV010000022.1 GCA_018822065.1 Pseudomonadota bacterium | reverse complement strand
GACATCGACGAGGCCATCGTGCGCAACGGCCAGGATCTCACCCTCTGTTCCGCCCTGCCCGGGGCCATGGGCATATGCATGCGTCGGGACTCGCCTCTCAAGGCCTACCGACCCGGCATTACCCACTGCGAGGACTGCGACAAGCTGGTGGACCCGGAGCCAGGACACATCACACTGAAATATTTCAACTTCATAGCCCGCGAGCAGGGAGCAAAACTGCTTGAGCGAGGCATAATCGTCGAGCCGAAAGCCCTGAAAACCTTTCTAGAGTCCCGCGACGCCCTGTTCTGGGACGACATCGTCTCCATCGAGATCAACGAAATGCCCCATTCCATCGAGGACATGGCCCTGTTCATCCTGCACGCCACGGATTCGATCCGGCTCACGGTTCGTCCCGCCCCAACCGCCTGACCGGGCCAAAGCAAAGCGAATACCAGCGACCCATCTCTCCGGCCACGGAAGGATGTGTCCGACGCGGCATCGCGCCACCTTGCCGACCCCGATTGCCCCGCGCATTAGAAACAAACACGGGACCAGCTTCATCATAGCCCTTGACAGCTCTGCGTTTTCAAAAGATTTTGCCCCATGATGCTTTCATATAAAGTGCCCCTCCGGTGCCGGACCAGTTCACTGGACCGCGAGCGCCTTCCCATCCCGCACGGGAGACGTTACGCTTTACCCAACTTTTGCCTGCACACCCGTCAGGCCGTACCAAGGAACCTGCTGTCATGATCACATCCCGACCCGCACTACCCCAACCCAACCCGCCCCTTCTCGCGATGCTGCTCATCGTGCTTTCCCTGCTCCTGGCCGCCTGCGGTTCCGGAGACGAGCAAGGTGGGAAGCGAGACAAGGCCGTCCCGGTCACGGTGGTTGCCGTGGCCCAGGAAGACGTGCCCTACACCCTGAACGCCGTGGGCAACGTCGAGCCCATGGCCTCGGTGGAGATCAAATCGCGGGTGGGGGGAATCATCGAGGAGCAGATGGTCAAGAACGGGCAGGAGGTCCAGCAGGGCGACCCGCTGTTCCGCATCGACCCGCGCTCCTTTGACCTTGACGTCCAGGAGGCTCAGGCCCAACTCGACCGGGACCGCGCCCACCTGAACAAGGCCAGAGAAGACCTAAAGCGCCATGCCCAGTTGCGCGAAATGAACGTGGTAGCCCAGGAACTCTACGACGAAACCTTTGCCGAGGCCACGGCTCTGGAAAACACCATCCGCCTGAACCAGGCGGCCCTGGGCAAGGCCCGGCTCGACCGGGAATATGCCAACATCACCGCCCCCATCTCCGGCCGGGTGGGCATCGTCCAGGTCAACGTCGGCAACGTCATCAAGGCCAACGACGACCGCACCCTGTGCGTGATCAACCAGATCAGACCCATCAACGTGGCCTTCTCACTGCCCGAGCGATTCCTGGGCGAGATCATGTCCCGCATGGCCGGTGGCCCCCTTTCCGTCTCCCTGACCCCCTCCGGCGACGAACAGGAGCACCTGCCCGGCGAACTCACCGCCGTGGACAATGCCGTGGACACGGATACGGGCACCATCCGCCTGCTGGCCACCTATGCCAACGAGGAAAACCGCCTCTGGCCTGGGCAGTTCGCCAGGGTGGACCTGACCCTGCGGACCCTGACCCGCGCCCTGCTGCTGCCCTCGCGGGCGGTGATGGAAGGCGTGAATGGCCCCTATGTTTACTTAGTCGTCCCTTCGGATGATCCCGAGGGCGGCGTTGCCCAGGCCCGCGACGTGACCACCTCGACCCTGGTCGGAGACAGGACCGTGATTGAGAAGGGCGTGCAGGCAGGCGATCTGGTCGTGCTCGACGGACAACTGGCCCTGACCACCGGTACCAAGGTGAAGATCAAGAAGGGGAAGGCCGACACCCCGGCACCGCAGACAGCACCCGCCCCGACGGAAGGAACAGCCCAATGAACCCCTCGGCCCTCTTTGTCCGCCGCCCGGTCATGACCACCCTGCTCATGGCCGCCATCCTCATCTTCGGCACCATGGCCTACCTGCGCCTGCCGGTTAGCGACCTGCCGAGCGTGGACTTTCCGACCATCGAGGTTCAGGCCCAACTCTCCGGGGCCAACCCGGAAACAATGGCCTCCGCCGTGGCCACGCCCCTGGAAAAGCAGCTCTCCACCATCGCCGGGCTGGACTCCATGACCTCGGTCAGCAACATGGGCTCCACCCGCATCACCCTACAATTCGAGTTGGACCGCAACATCGACGACGCAGCCCTGGACGTGCAGTCGGCCATCACCACGGCCCTACGTCGACTCCCGGACGACATGACCTCCGCACCCAGCTTCCGCAAGGTCAACCCCGCAGACTCGCCCATCCTCTTTCTGGCCCTCTCCTCGCCCACCATGCGCCTGTCCGACGTGAACGAATATGCCGAAAACGTCCTGGCCCAGCGCATCTCCATGGTCAGCGGCGTGGCCCAGGTCCAGGTCTACGGCTCCCAAAAATACGCCGTGCGCATCCAGCTCAACCCAGAGACCTTGGCCTCCATGGAGCTTGGCGTGGACGAGGTGGCCGCAGCCGTGAAGAGCGGCAACGTAAACCTGCCCGTGGGCACCGTGGCCGGGTCCGAGCGGGAATACATCGTCCGCTCCAGCGGCAAGCTCATGAATGCCGCCGACTACCGCCCGCTGGTGGTATCCTGGATCAACGGTTCGCCCGTGCGCCTCTCGGACGTGGCCGAGGTCCTCGACAGCGTTGCCCAGCTCAAGCGGCGCAACTGGTACAACGGCACGCCGGGCATGGTCCTTGCCATTCAGCGTCAGCCCGGCACCAACACCGTGGAGGTGGTCGATGCGGTGCGCAAAATTTTACCCTCCTTCCAGGCCCAGCTACCCGCCGCCGTGACCCTCGACGTGCTCTACAACCGCTCCGAATCCATCAAAGAATCCGTGAGCGACGTGAAATTCACCCTGCTTCTGACCGTGGTCCTGGTCATCCTGGTCATCTTCCTCTTCCTACGCAAGGTCTCGGCCACGATCATCCCCAGTCTGGCCCTGCCCATGTCCGTCATCGGCACCTTCGCGGTCATGTATCTGAACGGCTTCAGTTTGAACAACATCTCGCTCATGGCCCTGACCCTGTCCGTGGGCTTTGTGGTGGACGACGCCATCGTCATGCTGGAAAACATCGTGCGCCACGCGGAAATGGGCAAGACCAAGCAGCAGGCGGTCATGGACGGCTCCCGCGAGATCGCCTTCACCATCATCTCCATGACCCT
>JAHJKV010000021.1 GCA_018822065.1 Pseudomonadota bacterium | reverse complement strand
TTGGCCACCACCAGGAGCTTGCCGGTGGACTGGGCAGCCTGGGCGACCATCTCCTCCACCTGTTCCATGGGCAGCTTGACAATGGCGGCCATGCCGTGGTTCGCACCGCCGCATTCCGCCATCAGCCTGCCGCGCAAGGTCACGGCCTTGAGGGTGTCTTCAGGGGAGAGCACGCCAGCTGCGGCCAGAGCCGGATATTCTCCCAAGGAGTGTCCGGCAACGGCCATGGGGGAAAGTTTGTCGCGAACGGCCATCCAAAGGGTCATGTTCACCACGCAGAGGGCCGGTTGCAAGGCCCGCGTGTCGGCCATGTCTGCGGCCTCGCCCTCCCAGTAGATGTCACGAAGTGCCAGCCCGGACTCTTTCTCCGCCGTCTCCCACAGGGCCATGGCCCACCCGAATTTCTCGGCCAGATCACGACCCATTCCCTTTTCCTGCGACCCCTGGCCGGGGAACATGATGGCGACGCTCATATGAAAGCTTCTCCTTCGATTGTTGTAAAAACGAAAAACACCCGCGATGCTTGCGAGAGAATGTTCATTACCGCTTTTGCTGCAGGGGTCAAGTGGAGCGACTGCGGGGTGGTACGGGCGAACGACCCACACCTGCTGGCATCGGCACCTTTACAGAGAAAGGGCGGCACCTCCACAAGGGAAGTGCCGCCCTTTCATTCAGTGTTCTAGGCGCGGCAGGCGCAGGGACTTGTCTCGCCAACGGGCGTGGGCCGGATGGGCTGTGCGACTTTCACTCCCATGACGGCCAGGGTTTCAGCCAATTGCTCATCAGCCTGCTCAGACATCATCTTGTGTGCACCTTCCCGCACTTTCTCCCCCAGAGCCAACGCCTGGGCAATGCTATCCTCGCAACATCCGGCCTCAATGGCCCAGTTCACTGCGTGTTCCAAACAGGGACCGCACTTCACGGCCTTGGCTGCCGCAAGCATGATCAAACTTTTGTTCTTGTCATCGAATTCCATAGGTACTCCTTTTGAGGGGTTTGTACCTATGGACGAAGCTCGACCCCGATCCGTTACGTCTTTTTGTGAATTTTTTTGTACTCGTCCAAAAGAGGCCCCTGGGGGTTCCAGTCGCAGAACAGACGCTCGTCCCCGGCACCGGTGATCTCGCAGTTGGCATCGAACATGGTCCGAAGTCTGGCGCGCGCCCGGTGCACGCGCACCCGGACCGCATCCTGGCTGATGCCAAGACGCTGGGCGATCTCCTCATTGGTGAACCCGAGGATGTCCCGGAAGGTGATGATAACCCGGTAGCTGCCGGGAAGTCTTTCCACGAAATGACGAATACAATCATTCATCTCCTGTCTTTCCATACGGTCCTCAGGCGTGGCCTGGTTTCCAGACGAAGATGTTCCACCCGGGGAAGACAGCGGGTTGCCCACGGCCAGAGCAAGATTCTTCTCCATGGCCGCCTGCTGGCGAACATGATCAAGGGCTACGTTTGTGGCGATGCGATATATCCAGGTGCCGAGGCTGGAGCGACCTTCAAAGGAGGAGAGGCTCTCACTGATGCGCAGGAACACGGATTGGGTCACGTCCTCTGCTGCATCCGCGCCCACATAGCGCCGCACGTAGCGAAGGATCTTGTCCCGAAACTCGGCATGGATATGATCGAAGGAAGTATTCACAAACCAACTCCTTTGCAGCAAACGGCACTGCTCAAAGGATCATCGAAGGGAGGCATCCTGTCAACGACAACGGGGCTTCCGCGTGAAGCGGAAGCCCCGAAAGATTAAAAACGGACAACGGCCGCTCGGTCTAGAACAGTTTCCCGGCAATGGCCTGGGCTGCGCGACGGCCGGCCCCCATGGCAGAGATGACCGTGGCCGAGCCGGTGACGATATCGCCTCCTGCGAAGACGCCGGGGATGCTCGTTTCGCCGCTTTCGTCCGTGGCGATGTAGCCCCACTTGGTCAGGTCCATGTCCGGCGTGGCTTCGAGCAGGATGGGGTTGGGCCGTGTTCCCACGGCGATGATCACCATCTCCGTCGGGACCTCGCCCACCGCGCCTTCCACGCAGACCGGGCTGCACCGACCCAAGGCATCGGGCTCGCCCAGACACATCTCCTGGACCGTCACGCTGGTCAGCCGCTTGTTTTCGTCGCCGTTGAAGGACACTGGACCGCACAGACACTTGATCTTCACGCCCTCTTCCTTGGCGTGGTGCACCTCTTCCAGACGGGCGGGCATCTCGGCCTCGGTGCGCCGGTAGAGGATGGTCACGTCCGCGCCGAGACGCTTGGCGGTCCGGGCAGCGTCCATGGCCACGTTGCCACCGCCAATGACGCAGACTTGCTTGGGCCGCGCCATCGGGGTGTCGTACTCCGGGAAATTATAGGCCCGACCCAGGTTGACCCGGGTGAGATATTCGTTGGCCGAAAACACCCCGAGCAGGTTCTCGCCCGGCACGTTCATGAACCGGGGCAGGCCAGCACCAACGCCGATGAAGATGGCGTCGTATCCTTCCTCCTGCAAGTCCTGGATGGTGATGGTCTTGCCGCCCACCCAGTTGAGCTTGAACTCCACGCCCAGGGCCTTCATGGCTTCGATCTCCCGGCGCACGATGGCCTTGGGCAGACGGAACTCTGGGATGCCGTAAACCAACACCCCACCAGCCTCGTGCAAGGCCTCGAAGACCGTGACCTTGACCCCCATGGCCGCCAGGGTTCCCGCGCAGGTCAGGCTGGAGGGCCCGGCCCCGATGCAGGCCACCCGCACCTCGCGCTCCATGTGGCACTCGGCAGCCCCGGTCAGTTGCTCACAGGCATCCGAGGCAGCAAAGGTGTCGGCCACATATCGCTCCAACCTGCCGATGGCCACTGGTTCGTACTTCTTGCCCAGGATGCAGGCGCCCTCGCACTGGGTCTCCTGGGGGCAGACGCGCCCGCAGACCGCTGGGAGGTTGGTGGTCTTGCGCAATGCGGCATAGGCACCGGCCACGTCTTTTTCGCACAGCCGGGCAATGAAGCCGGGGATGTCGATCTCAACAGGACAGCCCGAAACGCAGCCGGGCTTCTTGCACTGAAGGCAGCGCCCGGCCTCGAGCAGGGCCTGACTCTCGGAATAGCCCAGGGTCACTTCCTCGAAATTGCCGTTGCGGACGTCCGGGGCCTGCTCTGGCATGGGAGTACGGTGGGGGATTATT
>JAHJKV010000194.1 GCA_018822065.1 Pseudomonadota bacterium | reverse complement strand
TTATCGTCTTCTTTTATCTGCGCGATGGTCATATGATGGTGACCCGGCTCAAAGACCTTACCCCGCTGAAAAAGAAGCACGAGGACGTGCTCATCGATTCCCTGCAGCGGGTGAGTCGGGTTGTGTTCGCCGGGAGCATCCTGGTGGCGATCCTACAGGGCATTGCCGGGGGAATAGGTTTTGCCATCGTGGGCATTCCGGGGCTCTTCTGGGGGACCATGATGGCCTTTGCCGCCCTTATCCCGGTGGTCGGGGCCTCCCTCATCTGGTGGCCCGCCGTGACCTGGCTGGCCCTGTCCAACCAGTGGGGCTGGGCCATCTTCCTGGCGTGCTGGTGCATTATCCTGGTGGTGAATATCGACACCTTTCTCCGTCCCTGGATTCTGGGCGGTGCGAGCAAGGTCTCGCCGTTCTATATCTTCCTGGCCATCTTGGGCGGGGTGGCCGCCTTCGGATTCAAGGGCATTCTCTACGGTCCGCTGGTGCTCTCCTTTGCCATGATCATGCTCGACATCTATGCCGAGGAGTATCGGGACGAACTGACCCAAACTGACACCTGCACCTCTGGAATTGATCCTGAGACCTCGGTGTCCGAGGAGACGATGGAGGAGTGACCTCCCCTCGCCCTGCCAATTATTTTTGCAGCCCCCTAAAGATTTCCTCAAGATGGCCGATACAGTGAGCGTAAGGCGAGAATGTATCGCCGGAAAACTGGAGGCGAGGGCCATGATGATCCACGAAAACACGACTGAGACGGCTGCGGCTCCCGCGCGAGTGGAAGCCGTACGCGCGGGTCAGGCCAATACTTCGAGACAAAGCGAAGACAAGGTCCCCAAGCGCGAGACCCTGCCTGCGAGCGCCGACGGCAAGAAGCTTGACAGGCAGACGGTAGAAACAATCGTCCAAAAGGCGCAAGAACAGCTTTCAGCCAAGGGTGTCGCGCTGACCTTCAACATTCAAGAAGACAACGAGTCCATTCAAGTCGAGGTCCGTGATGCCAAGAGCGGCAAGGTTATCCGCAAGATCCCGGACGATGAGATGCTGAAGCTGTCCGAGTCAATCAAGGACATGGCTGGCGTCTTGATGGACAAGCCCGCCTGAGACGCTGGCGCCTGAGCACGACAGAATATTCCCACGGGAACCCTCATCTGGAGGGTTCCCGTTTTGTTTGTTCAATCGGTCAGGACGCGAGGTAGGGGTATTCCACGCAGATGATGTACCCCTTGCCCTCGCGGTTATAAAAACGGCGAGAGATGATGGTGTGTGATGCCTTGGTCAGGGGCGAGACAAAGGCAGGGGAGACGAACTTTTCAAAGCCCATTTCCAGATAGAGGACATAGTCCTTGATGGAATGGTCCTCGCCCTCGCCGCTCTCCTTGAGGGATGTCTTGCCATCGGTGGCGGGAATTTTTGTCAGCCGCGGGGTGATCTGGATTCCCGCCTCATTCAGCAGGAAGATGCCTGCCACTTCCTTGATGCCGATGCAGATGCGCCGGCAGAGTTCCGTGAACTCATTTTCAGCCGAGCCCTCCAGTTTGAACATGATCTTGTTGGTTGTCTTGTGGTAGGTTTCGAACATCTCTTTCTTTGCCTTGATGCTGGAGGTAGCCCTGGCGCGAAACTTAGCGTATACTTTGGATATTTTTTCCTGAAAAATTTCCAGCGGCTTCCTCGTCGTGTCGTCACCCTTGGTCTTGGTGTAGAAGAAGCCCTGCTGGTAGAAGATGTCCGCTTCGAGAAGGTCGAATGCCTCGGACTCGATTTCGACGCTCTTGCCGACCAGGATGCATCCAAGTTCTTCCGAAGCCTTTTTGAGGGATTTGAGCATGTCTGCCTTGTAGGGCTTCTCTTTCATGTCCTCGAAAATCTTGCGGCTGACCTTGATGAAATCCGGTTTGATCATGAACATCTTGTCCAGTCCGAGCCCGCCGGCACCGATGTCGTCTATGGAAAACTTGAAACCTTGCTCTTTATAGAACTGGAACAGTTCCCATGGGAAACTCTCGTTAATCATGCGTTCTTCGACCTCGATGACGAGGTGTTTTGGCTCGTAGCCGTAGCTGCGGGCTGCTTCAAGCAGGTGTTCCTTCTGGACTCCCGGCGCGGACAGGGAGTTGGAGTTGATGTTCAGGAACAGCAGGATGTTCTGATGGGAGCGATAGATGCTCTGGAATTGCTCCAGTGCAGCCTTTCGGCAGATGCGGTCCACCTTGAGCTGAGTTTCCAGATCATGGCAGGCATCAAAAAGTACCCCCGGCTTGACCATCTGCTGGTCTTTTCCTGAGACGCCACGCGCAAAGGCTTCAAAACCGATGATCGATTTTTTTTGTATGGAGACAACTGGTTGGAAGAAAGATTGAACGCTACCCGTGTCCAGGATATCTTGCAGAAACAATGTATCGCACGTCTTGTCGGTGTCGGGCATGTTAATGGTCCTTGGTTTGTTGCCCTACGTATAACATGAATATTGCTATTTCTTCTAGTAAGAAACAGCAACCATAAACAAATGTTTGAAGGAAAACTTATTTTATTGGCTTAAGGAACCGGCTCTGAATTTCAGCGAGTTGATCGTCGGTGAGATCGATGAACTTGAGTCCCACGCCAGTGAACTGGCCTGGGCCCGGGTCGGTTCGGCGCCAGCGGACCGCACAGTGGACTGGGCGTTGCTTCTTAATTTCCAACATGCGCAGGTGCAGGTAGTCCTCGTCCGGGAGGATGTGGGGCGTATGTAGGAACGAGCCGTTGGTGGAAATGTCCAGGAGTACGCCTTCGTTCGTTTCGGACATGGCTGGGTCCGAATCCATGGACCACAACGCTTCCAGCCGTACTTTAACCCGGGGCTCGAAACGGAAGGCTGGCTGCAGAATCTCGCATTGTTCGTTCAGGCACTGCAGGGGGTCGAGGAGCGTCGGGGTCTTTTTCTCCGGATCGATGCGTGCTCGGACAATGGGCATCCCTTTGGCCAGGGAGAAAAGACGGTCACGTTCCTTGGGAGAGGTGGTCATGACGAGTTTCACGTCCAGAATGATGCCACAGCATTCCAGGTCGGTGACCATAGCCTTGTTGAGCAGGGAGGCTGTCGGGAAATATGTTCCGGTTTTATCGATATCCGAGAGCAACTGCCCGAAGAGAGCTGGTTTGTCTGTGAGCACAAGGACGGTGTCGGATTGTTTCACTGGTTCTTCCCTCCAAGCAAACAAAGTCGTGAGCTGAATCGATATGATTGCCGCGTTTGCGGACAGCATTTCCAAGCAACTCTAGTTGTTAGCTTGAATTGAAGGCGATGGCAACAAAATCCGACTGTTCACTGGAAGAGTGTCACTTTTTAGTCAGTTATGCTCCCTGGGAATGGCCTGCAAAGACCAGGCGTTTGTCGTTTGTGGCTTGCTGTGGGCTTACGCGGGTGTCCCATGCCGGTGCCCAGACCCGGCGGATCGGGTCGGTTCGTTGTACGGCTCCCCCAAGGGCGCGCATTTCGCGGCAGCTCTCCCAGTTTTTGATGTGGCCGGGACAACCGTTGTCTTTGCAGTAGTGGTTCATGTCGTTCTCCTGATTGCGGTGGTGTGCTACAGTTCTTGTATCCGGGCTCAGTGAGGATGTCGCCTTATTCTCGGTCAGCGGCCGGATCATCTCTTTGGACGGGGAGATGGAGGTGTTTGGTCCGTGAACGGCCGCTCTTGATCCATGAATGGACGGGGCCAAAGCGTGGGGAGTGGGTGTTTTTTGGGGAACAGATGGATTTGCGGGTAAGGTGAAGACATGAAAACATCGGGGGACATTGCAGGGGTCATCCTGGCGGGGGGACGTGGCGAGCGCATGGGCGGTCTGGCCAAGGCCTTTCTGGAGGTCGGCGGCGGGCGGGCCATCGACCGGCTTTTGACTGTCTATCAACGATTGTTTGATGAAATTGTGGTGGCAGTGCGGGACCGCGAGGGGTTTGAGGACTTCGGGGTCACCGTGGCCGTGGATCAGGTGGCGATTCGCAGTTCGCTCACCGGCATCCATGCCGGGCTCTGGGCTTCCAAAGCACCATTCGTCTTTGTTGCCCCATGCGACATGCCTTTTTTGCAGCCCGGTCTTGTCCAGTCCTTGCTGGCCGAGGTGGACGGGGAGGCCGATGTGGTCATCCCCCTGAAGGAGAATGGTCGCGTGGAGCCTCTGTGCGCTGTCTATTCCAAGTCCTGTCTGCCGCATATCAAAAAGCAGCTTGAGGGCGGTGACT
>JAHJKV010000193.1 GCA_018822065.1 Pseudomonadota bacterium | reverse complement strand
GTGGCCTACCAGGGCTACGGTCGCGGCCTGGACCCCAGGCTCCTGCACACCCTCAACGAAGTCGCTGTGGGCAACGACTGGCCCGACCTCACACTGGTGCTCGACCTCCAGACCGAAATCGGCCTCAAGCGGGCCATGACCCGCAACATCAAGGATGGCCTCACCGTCGAGGAAGGCCGCTTCGAGGCGGAATCCCTCGCCTTCCACAACCGGGTGCGCGAGGGCTACCTGACCCTGGCCGCCCTGCACCAGGATCGCATCAAGATCGTAGACGGCGCCCTTGAGCCGGACCAGGTCTTCGAACAGATCCGCACCCTGGTGGACAACCAGTTGACCAGGAGCTGACGCCCTGCCCCCCGAACAGCTTTTCTTCAAACCCTTTTGCCCTCCTCCCCGCATCCGTGCTACAAGCAGGACTCACAGCGCGTAAACCCCAGCGCAACGAGCTGCCATGCCCCTGAATAGATATTTAAAAAGTAAACTTCGCGACCGACTCGACGTCCTCGCCTTCGCTCTGCTCCTGGCTGGCATTGCCTGGCTTGTCTCCCTGGGCGTGGAGCAGGCGGGCTACTACTGGCAGTGGTACCGGCTGCCGCGCTTCCTCTTCTTCACCGATGAGTCCGGGCTGCATGCCGGGCTGTTGCTCCAGGGGTTGTGGGTCACCCTCCAGGTCACCGGCCTCTCCTTTGTCCTGGCATTCACCATCGGGCTCCTGACCGCGCTCTGCCGCATCTCCGGCTCGCCCGTGACCTCCTTCTTTGCCCGCATCTATCTGGAATCGATTCGAAACACACCGCTTTTGATCCAGATATTCTTCATCTACTTCGTGCTCGGCCCGGTGATCAACCTGGAGAGTTTCGGCTCCGCCGTCCTGGCTCTCTCCCTGTTCGAGGGGGCCTATGCCTCGGAAATCTTCCGGGCAGGCATCGAGAGCGTGGACAAGAGCCAGTGGGAGGCAGCCCGCAGCCTGGGCGGCACCTGCTGGTTCACCTACCGCGAGGTGATCCTGCCCCAGGCGCTTATGCGCATCACCCCGCCCCTTGTCAGCCAGGGTGTCTCGCTCATCAAGGACTCTGCCCTGGTCTCGACCATCGCGGTCTACGACCTGAGCATGCAGGGCATCGCCATCGTCTCGGACACCTTCCTAAGCTACGAGGTCTGGTTCACGGTGGCCGCGGTCTATCTGGTCATGAACCTGACCCTGTCCGGATTTGTCCGGCTGCTCGAAAACAAAATGTCCAATGGAACAATGTCATACCAACAATAACCTTTACAGGAGGCCCCAATGACACTCTGGAGAACCATCCGAATCGGCACTGTGGTGCTGATCGCCATTCTCGGCCTGGCAACTGCTGTCTGGGCAGCTGATGTCCGCCAGGAGCTGACCCAGGCCAGCACGCTGGACATGGTCGCCAAACGCGGCACCCTCAAGGTCGGCATGTCCACCTTCGTGCCCTGGGCCATGAAAGCCAAAAGCGGCGAGCTTATCGGTTTCGAGATCGACGTGGCCAAGAAACTGGCCGACGACATGGGTGTGGCCATCCAGTTCGTGCCCACCAAATGGGACAACATCATCCCAGCCCTCATGAGCGGCAAGTTCGATGTGATCATCGGCGGCATGGGCATCACCGCCGAGCGCAACCTCAAGGTCAATTTCACCATTCCCTATGAATTCTCAGGCATGTCCATCATGGCAAACGCCAAGAACGCCGGAGGCCTGAACACCCTTGAGGACTTCAACAAGCCCTCCATCACCATTGCTGTCCGCCTGGGCACCACTGCGGAAAAGGCGACCAAGAAATACCTGCCCAAGGCAACGCTCAAGCAATTCACGGACGAGGCCCAGACCATCCAGGAACTACTGAACGGTCGGGCCAATGCCGTGGTCGCCTCGGCCCCGCTGCCGGAACAGACCGTGGCCAAATACCCGGATTCCCTATATCTTCCCCTGGACTCTCCCTTTACCAAGGAGCCCATCGGTTTCGTGGTCAAGAAGGGCGACCCGGACTTCATGAACTTCCTGAACAACTGGATCATGGTCAATGACTACCAGGGCTTTTTGAAGGAACGCTTCGACTACTGGTTCAAGACGCTCGACTGGCAGAACCAGATTCAGTAGGCCAACTTGCGAAAAAAACAATGGCTGCCCCCCCTGGACGCCGCAGTGCTGCTGCTGGTGTCCGGCGGGGCAGCCTGGTTCATCCACCGCACCTTTTCCGTCTTGGAATACCACTGGGACTGGGGCTTCATCCCCCAGTACCTGCTGCTGTTCACTGACGACGGCTGGCAACTCGGCCTGCTCACCCGGGGGCTTCTGACCACCCTCCGGCTCTCGATCTATTCCAGCCTGTTAGCCCTGGTCTTCGGCACGGCCTTCGGACTCATGCGCACCTCCCCCCGGCTGCTCAAGCGACTCATGGGCTCGACCTATGTCGGTCTGGTGCGCAACCTCCCCCCCCTGGTACTCATCTTCGTGGGCTACTATTTTCTCTCCACCCACATGATGTCGCTCCTCGGCGTGGAAGAATGGGTCTATACCCTGTCCGATGCCTCCCGCGCCTGGATGTCTCTGCTCTTCGGTCCCATGAACCAGTTCCCGGATTTCCTCTCCGGCGTGCTCATCCTGGCTCTGTTCGAGGGGGCGTACATCACCGAGATCGTACGTGCTGGCATCGAGAGCGTGGAACTCGGCCAATGGGAATCTTCGGCCGCCCTGGGTTTCAACCGGCGCGGCCAGCTCCGCTTCGTCATTCTGCCCCAGGCCCTGCACCGTATGCTTCCCGCCTTGGCCGGGCAGTTCATCTCGACCATCAAGGATTCGGCCATCGTGTCCATCATCTCCATCGCGGAACTGACCTTTGCCGCCCAGGAACTCATGAGCGCCTCCTACCGCACCTTTGAAGTCTGGATCACGGTGCTGATCATGTACTTCCTCCTCTGCTTCAGCCTCTCCCTGGCAGTCCGCAAGATTGAACTTTCAATGAACAAATATCGCCCTGACCTTTGACAGATGACGGTTGAAAGATCATATTGTACTGTCAAGACGAACACCCAACGGAGGAATCCATATGCCATCTGACATCAAGTTTTTCGGCCTTTCCACCTGCGCCCACTGCAAGAACGCCAAGGCCTATCTCGAGGAGTGCGGCGAGGACTTCGAATGCGTCTACGTGGACAAGCTTGAGGGCGAAACCAGGAAGGCGATCATCGAGGAAGTGAAGAAGCACAATCCCTCGGTGAGCTTCCCCACCATGCTCATCAACGGCATCGTGATCGTCGGCTTCTCCAAGGAGAAGATCGACAAGGCCCGAAAGGGCGAGGCGAAGTAACGATGGACGTCAAACAGCTCTTCACGCAACTGAAAAAACTCCAGGAGCCCAAGGGATACTTCTTCAACAAGGACAAGGTACTGACCATGGCCCTGTTGCAGGGCTTGCTCGACAACAAAGCCACCCACGGCTACATGGCCTGCCCCTGCCGGCTGGCAAACGGCAC
>JAHJKV010000192.1 GCA_018822065.1 Pseudomonadota bacterium | reverse complement strand
TGCCGCCTTTGGTGTGCTTGAAGCCCGACGGCATCGCCAGCGGGGAGTCACCTATCCGATGTTCATGGGGCTTTTCAAGCACTATCGCCAAGCCTACCACGACCTGATCGACCATCTCTGCCTGCCCGAAGAGACGACCAGCGCACACCATGCCTTCCTGCGTCGCTGTTTTGATCGTGTTGAGATCGCCTTTTCCAAGGCCTGGGTTGATATATCCGACGAGTCCCTTACGGAAGAGCTTCAGGAGTATGGGCGCAGGGTCACCAACGAAAAAAACTTTTTCCTCACGCTTCTTGAAAGCACGGAACAGCCGTTCGTCTGTCTGGACGAGCAGTTGAAATGCACGTTTGCCAACTCCGCCTTCGTGAGCCTGGTGTTCCCCTCGGCGTTGGCTGAAGGCAGCTATTACGGCATTGCCCCGGAGCAGGGAGTCAATGAAGCGTGTTACGAGACGATTATGGATGAAGCCCCCTGGGCGAGGGAGATGGCCAGGTCGTTTTTGGCTGGCGATTCGCAGCAGGTCGCACTGGCCTATACCTTGGGAAATCCATCGGGCAAGGCTTATTACGACATCATCCTCAGCCGGCTGGTGGATGTTTCCGGCCGTCATGGTGGATGTGTGATGACCATGACGGATGTTACCGCCTTGCGTCAGGCCTATTGGGAGGTGCGCGAGAGCGAGCAGCGGGTGAACCGTATCCTGGAGACCGCGCCTTTGCCCTTGGCTGTCACCGATGCCGAGAGCAGCACGATCGTGTATCTCAACCAGCGGATGGCCGATCTCCTGGAGATTGGCAAAAAGAGTGCCTTGGGCCGACGGGCACACGATTTTTATGTGCATCCCGAAGATCGGGCTGAGCTCAGGAAGCAGCTGGCTGCCACGGGGGAGGTGAGCGGCTTCGAGCGGGAACTGAAAACAGCCAAGGGCAGGCATTTCTGGGGGGCGATTTCTGGCGTGATGACCACCCATGAGGGTCGCCTGACGTATATCTTTTCCGTTGTGGACATGAGCGGGCAGAAGGCGCTTCTGGACGAACTCCGGCTGCTCAGCCAGGCCGTGGGCGAGAGCCCGGTCTCGGTGATGATCACCGACAGGAATGGAAACATCGAATATGTGAACCGCAGGTTCTGCGAAGTGACCGGCTATTCCAGGCAGGAAGTCCTGGGACAGCGCTCCAGCATCCTCAAGTCGGGCGAACAGGGACCGGAGATTTACAAGGAACTCTGGGCAACCATCAGTTCGGGCAAGGAGTGGACCGGCGAACTGAGCAATGTGAACAAGGACGGAGAGGAATACTGGGAATCGGTGTCCATCAGCCCGGTCAGGGACGAGGATGGCGAGGCAAGCCATTATATCGCGCTCAAAGAGGACATCACCAAGCGTCGGGAGGCGATTCTGGCCCTTCAGGACAGCGAAGAGCGTTATCGCCGTATTTTCGATACCACGGCGGACTGCCTGATAATCGCCAACATGGAGGGGTTCATCCAGGAGGTGAACCTGGCAGCCTGCGAGGTCTATGGCTACAGCCGGGAAGAGTTTGTCGGCATGAACGTCTCCCAGTTCATCCACCCCGACAGCATGGATGTGTTCAAGGACTTCCAGCAGCAGTCCAAGGAGCGTCGCTTCTTCCGCGGAGAAACACGCGACCGGCGCAAGGATGGGACCTATTTCAATACCGAGGTGACCGGTTCCTCCATCAGATACAAGGGAAAACCGCACCTGATGGCCATGGTCCGCGACATCACTGACCGCAAGGCGGCCCAGGAGACAATACGTGAGAACGCGGAACGTTTCCAAGCCCTCATCGAAAACCTTCCGGCCGGGGTGCTGGTGTTCAACCCAGATGCCAGTCTGGCCCTGTTCAATACTATGGCCTGTGTGCTCCTTGGCGTAAAATCGCAAGATATGAATGAGAAGCCTCTCGACACACCGCTCTGGAACTTTATCGACCTGGACGGAAAGGTTGTGCCTGTGGAGCAATACCCGGTGATGCGCATCCTCTCGGGCGAGGAAGCCATTATCGGCCAGGAACTTGGGGTGTTGCATCCCGGCGACAGGGGGTTGGTCTGGGTGCAGGTGGACGCTTTCCGGGAGAATGAGGCCGATGGAACGCTCAAGAACGTGGTGGTGCATTTCTGGGACATCACCGAGCGCAAGCTGGCGGACCAGGGACTGCGGGAGAGCGAGGATTTCCAGCGTCTCTTGCTCAGAAGCATCGGTGCCGCCATCTTTGTGATTGATCAAGCGAACCAGACCCTGGAGAGCATGAACGACAGGGCCCGGACCTTGCTCGGTCATGGAAGCAATTTGCTGCTTGGGGACAATATCAATGAATTGTGCTGGCGGGATGCAGACGGGAACTGTACCCTGGGCCTGGGGCATGCCTCTCTGGGCGAGGAACAGGAGTTCGTGCTCATCCGGCCAAACGGCACGCGGGTGCCCGTTTCCAGGACAACGGTCCAGGTGGATATCAAGGGTGTTTCCCGCTATGTGTTCATCGTCTTCGACATCACCGATCGCAAGGCGATGGAGCGGCAGATGAACCTGGGGCAGAAGTTGGAGGCCATCGGCTCCCTGGCCGCAGGCATCGCCCACGAGATCAATACCCCGGTGCAGTATCTGAGCAGCAACATCAGCTTTCTCAAGGGTGCGTTCGAGGAGATTCGGGCCGAGATCGAGAGCTGTCCACCGAAGATATGCGAGGCTGGTGAGCGGCTCAAGGAGACCCTGGAAGAGGTGCCCGTAGCCATCGAGGACTGTCAGGAGGGCATCACGCGAGTGTCCGAGATCGTTCTGGGCATGCGCAGATTTTCCCACCCGGACAGCGGCGAGCTCAAGCCTGTGGACATCAACGGCGCCATTCATAACACCGTGACCATATCCCGGAATGAGTGGAAGTATGTGGCGGAGATGGAGCTGGATCTGGCCGAGAATCTATCTCCGATCAAGAGTTCGCCCGGCGATTGCAACCAGGTGATCCTGAATGTGGTTGTCAATGCGGCTCAGGCCATCGCCGAGAAGGTCGAGGGAACCGAGGAGAGGGGGAAAATAACCATCACCTCCCGGCAGGACCGCGACTATGTCGAGGTGCGCATCAGGGATACGGGCGGAGGCATCCCGGAGGAACACCAGACCAAGATATTCGACCCCTTTTTCACCACCAAGGAGGTGGGCAAGGGCACGGGCCAGGGCCTGGCCATCACCCACTCCATTCTGGATAGATTCAGCGGAACCATTGCTTTTGAAACCGAACTGGGCACGGGCACGACGTTCATCATCAGACTCCCCGTGTATCACGTCGAGCCGGGCAAGGAATAAGGAACATGTTGCGAATATTGTTCGTGGATGATGACAAGCAGCTTTTGAGCGGGCTACGGCGGTTGCTCAAGGTGGACCGGGGGGACTGGCAGTGCCATTTTTGCCTCAGCGGTCAGGAGGGGCTTGATCTGCTGCAAACCACGGATGTGGATGTGGTGGTCTCAGACATCCGCATGCCCGGCATGGACGGGGTCGAGTTTCTGACCCTGGTGCAAAAGCTTCATCCGAACTCGGTGCGCATCGTGCTCTCAGGACACATGGGCGAGCACGAGGCCGCCTGGACCATCAAATCCGCCCACCAGTTCATCGCCAAGCCCTGCACGGTTGAGAATATGCTGACCATCATCGAGCGCACCTACCGGTTCAGGGACTTTTTCACGGACAACGACCTGCGCTCTTTGGTCAACGAGATCGACTCGCTGCCGCTGTTGCCCGCAGTGTACCTGGAACTGACCAGGGCCATGGACGATGAAAGCAAGTCCCTTGAAGACATCGCCGGAATCATTGGTCGCGATCCGGCCATGAGCGCCAGCATCCTCAAGGCTGTAAACTCCGCCTTTTTCGGGCTCAAGCAACAGGTGGGCAGCGTGAGACAGGCGGTGACACTGTTGGGCATGGACACCATCCGGGGATTGGTTTTGTGCGAGGGGATATTCCGGCAGTTCACCTCCATGGACGAGGACGATTTTTCGCTGAAACTGCTCTGGGACCACTCCCTGAGAGTGTCCGGGTTGGTCCGGCAGGTGGTCCGGATGGAGGGGCTAGGACCGCGCGAGGAGGATGTCGCCACTCTGGTCGGGCTGTTGCACGACCTGGGCAAGCTTGTTCTGGCCGACTGCCTGCCCGGCAAATATAAAAAGGTGATGGCGCTGGTGCAGGAGAAATCTATCAGCACCCGACAGGCGGAGATTATGGTTTTGGGAACAGATCATGCCCGGTTGGGGGCCTATCTGCTTGGCCTTTGGGGGTTTTCCGAAGAGATCGTCTACTCCGTGGCCTACCATCACCAGCCAAGGCGCTGTTCCTACAAGACAGGATCGATGCTGGATATCCTGTATGTGGTGAATCTCTTTGACCATAGCCTGGTGCGGCTGAATGTGGAAACGTTTGAGCGGCAGGTGGATATGGAGTACATGCAAGAGCAGGGATTGGACAAGCGAATGGAAGATTGGCTTAAGCTGTGCCGCAAGGAACTCGGAGGGGAGCAGCAGTGAGCAAACGAATTCTCTTTGTGGATGATGATGACAAGATCCTGAAGATGTTCAAGCGCAGCCTGGCCAAGGATTTCGAGGTGCACGTGGCCCTGGGTCCGGAAGAAGGGCTGAAGCAGATCGCGGAGGAAGACGCCTTTTGCGTGGTTGTTTCCGACTTGAAGATGCCGGGCATGGACGGCATCACCTTTCTGAACAAGGTCCGAAAGCTCGCCCCGGAAACTGTGCGGGTGATCCTCACCGGCTACGCGGACCTGGAAAACGCCATGGCCTCCGTGAACACGGGCGGGGTCTTCCGCTTCCTGACCAAGCCTTGCGAGATGGGCGCCATTACAGATGTGCTCAAGACATGCGTCAAGCAGTTTGAGCTGGTAACCGCCGAGAAGGTGCTGCTGGAGCGGACCCTCAAGGGGTGCATCGAGGTGCTCTCGGAGTCGTTGTCCCTGGTGAACCCCGAAGCCTTTGGCAAGGCCACCAGAGTGTCCCGCTTCGTGCGCATGTTGACCCAGAAGATGGACATCAAGAACATCTGGAAATATGAGGTCGCGGCCATGCTCTCCCAGATCGGCTGCATGGTCCTGCCCGAATCGGCAATCGTGAAGCTCAACACGGGCAAACCCTTCTCCCCCGAAGAGGTGCAGCTCTACGACATGCACCCTTCCATCGGCCGGAATCTGATCTCCCATATCCCCCGCATGGAGGCCGTGGCGGAGATGGTCCACTATCAGAACAAGAATTTCGACGGCACAGGGACTCCCGTCAATAGTGTCGAAGGCGCGGACATTCCCCTGGGCGGACGCCTGCTCAAGGTGGCTGGTGATTTCGACCTCGCCTACACTCGGACCGGTTCCTGGAGCAAGGCGTTTCTCTCCCTGGAGAACAAGCTGGAACGTTATGATCCTGAGATCATGTATTATCTTGAAGGTTGCCTCGGCTCAGAGGCGCGGTATGAAAAGGGGTTGGTCCGCGTTCGCGAACTGCTGCCGGGCATGATCGTCCAGCAGTCGGTGGAGGCCAAGACCGGTCCGCTGCTCCTGCGCAAGGGCAAGGAGCTTTCGGCCATGGTCATCACCAAGCTTTTGACCGTGCACGAGCGTATCGGCGTCAAGGAGCCCATCGAGGTCTACATCCCCGTGGAGTTTTCTGGCGGCGTGGAAGCTTCCAGCACCACCAAGGAATAGAGGCCGAGGGCAGGGAGCGTGGGGATCGAAGGTATCAAAAACGAGAGTGGCCGCCTCCATCCAACACAGAGGCGGCCGTCTCGGCGATTCCGGACGAGGTGTCAGCCGGAAATGAAGTAATCGAGCACGACCCAGGTCACGGCCAGGCAGGAGAGCAGCATAAGCACCTGGATGAGGTTGGACTTTGCCGGGGAGACGAAGACCTCGGTGGTGTTCTCCGGGTTGATCCGCTTGATCACAAAATGATGTTTGGTCTTACCGTTCTTGATGGTCAATATTTCGCCCACAACAAGTTCCTGCTCGGTGAAGGCCTGATCCGCAGTCGGGATTGGCGTGCCCTTTTCGTCGTCGAACAGCAGCACGGGCATGTTTTCAAAGGTATCGGTCACGGTGTTCTCCAGATTCATATTCTTCTCCTAGTTGTTCTTGACCAGCAGCACAGGGGCGGCACCGCTGCCGATAAGCCGTTCCGTGACCTTG
>JAHJKV010000191.1 GCA_018822065.1 Pseudomonadota bacterium | reverse complement strand
GCTCCGGGAGGGGATAGGGCTTATATTGCGCCCAAATTCCAACTTCCAACTCCAACCTGGAGCAGCGACCCCATGCCCTTTCCCGCCAATGTTTCCTGCGAAGATCTGCTGCAGTCCATTGCGGACGGTGTCTTTACCGTGGATCGCGACTTCAACGTGCTTTCGTTCAACGAGGCTGCCGTACGCATCAGCGGCGTGACCCGTGACGAGGCCGTTGGGGCCA
This sequence comes from Pseudomonadota bacterium, assembly GCA_018822065.1. GTDB lineage: Bacteria > Desulfobacterota > Desulfovibrionia > Desulfovibrionales > Desulfovibrionaceae > JAHJKV01. Next base: position 3,089 of record JAHJKV010000191.1, on the reverse strand, counting down.
AGTGCTGGGAGGTGTTGCATTCCGACCTCTGCGACGGGTCCTGCGCTCTTCGGGACTGCATCGAGACCGGCCAGCGTGTGGTGAACAAGTCCTGTTTTTTTGTCCGCCCTGATGGAGAAAAGGTTCCTGTGTCCATCTCAGCGGCCGCACTCAAGGATGCTTCGGGCAGGATCGTCGGCGGGGTGGAGTCCTTTCGTGACTTGAGCGACATTCACCTCATGCGCCGCAAGGTGGAGGAGGGGTATTCGTTTCAGGACATCGTGGGCAAATCCCAGGCCCTGGCCCGGATATTCCAGATCATGCCCCAGGTGTCGAAGAGCGAGGCCACGGTGCTCGTGCTGGGCGAGTCGGGGACGGGCAAGGAACTTTTCGCCCGGGCCATCCACCACCTCTCCAGCCGCAAAAGCGGGCCTTTTGTGGCCGTGAATTGCGGGGCCCTGCCGGACACGCTACTGGAGTCGGAGCTCTTCGGTTACAAGGCCGGTGCTTTCACCGATGCCAAGCGGGACAAGCCTGGGCGCTTTGAACTGGCCCGGGGCGGGACCATCTTTCTGGACGAGATCGGCGACCTACCGGGCAAACTCCAGGTGAAGCTCCTGCGGGTGCTTCAGGAAAAGTGCTTCGAGCCCCTGGGCGGGGTGGACACCGTGGAGACCAATGTTCGGGTCGTGGCCGCCACCAACCGCAATCTGGAAGAACTGGTTGCTGAAGGAAATTTTCGCCAGGATCTCTACTACCGCCTCAATGTGGTGACCCTGCGCCTGCCCTCCATGCGCGAACGGCGAGAGGATCTGCCCTTGCTTGTGGATCATTTCATCGCCCGGCTCAACGCGGAGCAGGGAAAGGACCTGCAGGGCGTGTCCGAGGATGTGCTCGCCCTGTTCATGCGTCATGATTTTCCCGGGAATGTCCGGGAGCTTGAGAATATTCTGGAGTATTCCTTCATTCTCTGCCCTTCGGGGTTCATCCAGATGGAACATCTGCCCGATTCGCTCAGGTCTGCGGTCCGTGCAGAGTCCTCCCATCAGCATTTCTTTGGCACCCTGGACGAGATCAAGTGCCGCGCGGTGCAGCTGGCCCTCGAGCGAAATCAGGGGCGCAAGATGGTCACCTGCCGAGAGCTTGGGATATCCAAGGACACCTTGCGGCGAATGCTCCGCAGCTGCGACGAAGCGGGCGAATAATGCGCCATGCACGTCTTTATCAGGCGTGTTTTCTTCCCGTTTCCACCTCCTAATCGACCAACTAATGTAACTATTTCTTTGGAATAGTTGTGTTTTATTGTTCAGGCACGGCCTGTGCTTGATTGTGATTGGCGGTTTGTTCTCTCGAGACATTGGATTGGCGTACGATGCGTATATGTCTTGCCTGCTATGAAGATCGCCTGGCGTCAGTTTTTGAAAACGCCGTGGACTACAAATTCTTTGAAATATTCGATGACGGTAATATTTACCCCGCAGGCCACCTATCCCTTCCCTCAAAGGACCCAACGGACAGGACATCCGCCATATTGGCCTGCGGGGTATCCTATTTGATCTGTGGGGCAATCTGCGGGACGACCAAGACAGCCATCGAGGCTGCAGGCCTCAAGTGCGCCCCCTTTCTGAAGGGGAGGGTGGACGAGGTGTTAGACGCCCTTGGGCAGGGTCGGCTGAACTCTCTGAGCATGCCGGGATGCAACGTCGGCAAATCCTTCAGCTGTTTCCCGGTTTGACAAAATTCCCCAATTGATTACATCCGCAGGACCGGCTAGCGCCGTGCTTTCCATGCGACCAACTTCAAGGAGAAATATCATGAGCGATGAATGTGGTTCCTGCCCTTCCGCCACTCCGGAGGGCGGCTGCGGCTCTGCTGCCGGGTGTCCCTCCGAGGCAGATCAAAAGATCGAAAAGACCCTTTCGCGCATTAAACATAAGATCGTGGTCATGTCCGGCAAGGGCGGGGTTGGCAAGTCCACCGTGGCCGTCAACCTTGCTGCTGCTCTGGCCATGACCGGCAAGAGCGTCGGCCTGCTGGACATAGATGTCCACGGACCCTCGGTGCCCCGTCTTCTTGGCTTGCAGGATGAGAAACCCCACATGGGCCCGGACTTCATGGAGCCCATCCCCTGGGGCCGAAATCTTTGGGTCATGTCCCTCGGGTTCATGCTTCCCAACAAGGAACAGGCCGTGATCTGGCGTGGACCTGTGAAGATTGGTCTCATTCAGCAGTTCATCAAGGACGTGGCCTGGGGCGATCTGGACTATCTGATCATCGACTGCCCTCCGGGTACGGGTGACGAGCCCATGACTGCGCTGCAGACCGTGGGACCGGAGGCCAAAACCGTGATTGTGACCACGCCCCAGGGTGTGGCCGTGGACGATGTGCGTCGGAGCGTGAGCTTTGTGGGCGAGATGGGGAATACGGTGCTGGGCATCGTGGAGAACATGTCTGGCTTTGCCTGCCCAGATTGCAAGAGCGTCCACGACATCTTCGGCTCCGGCGGCGGCGAGGACCTGGCCCGGGAGATGGGTGTGCCCTTCCTGGGCCGCATCCCCATCGACCCAGAGGTGGCCCGAAGCGGTGATGAAGGGTTCGTCTACGTCAAGACCGAGAAGGATTCCATCGCGGCCAAGTCCATGGCGGACATCGTGGAGAAGATCTTGGTGGCCACGAGCTAGGCCCGGATTTTTCAAAAAAAATAACAAGGCCGCTCCGGATTGGGGCGGTCTTTTTCGTCTGGGCGCGTTCCAACCTGGGCAGGTCTTTGTCGCCGTCGGGTCCAACGTCGAAATGACGCTATTGCACTCGCAGTCCCCGCGAGTGCACCCACCGAACATAGGACAAGGTGACCGCAGCAACCAGGAGAGCTATCTGCACCAACACCATTACCGTGTTCTCATATCTGCCCACAACAAAACAGGAAAGGAAGGACATGATGAAGGTTGTCAGCGTGTGGACCAGGGTGTCAGGAAACTTTCTATTTACGGATCGAAGGGAAACGCAGCATCGCTTGACGAATGAGCCATGTTCATGGGGTGTGTTGCCATTGTCCTCCATACCAACGTGGACACGCCGTGCGAGCTGATATGTTTCCCATGGGACGAATT
>JAHJKV010000190.1 GCA_018822065.1 Pseudomonadota bacterium | reverse complement strand
CGTTTTGTTTGTAGCGGCAAAACCGCATGACACCGTCCCACACACCTTCAACCTGCGCCTCCAGGTCCGCGTGGGCATGTTGGGCCAGCAACTCGTCCAGCCCGGCCTCGCCCAGGCGCCGACGCACCCCGGTGGGTCCGTCCACCCAGCCTGCATTGAGCAGCCCGTCCGTGTAGAGAAAAAAACGGTCGCCGACCGCAATGTCGAAATGTATCGGGTCCACCTGAATGTCGTCCTGTACGCCAAGCACCGTACCCATGGCGCTGATCGGCTCTACCCGGCCCGTTCCGGCGGGAATCCGGACCAGCCGGGGATGACCGGCAGCCACTAGTTCGCCACGCATGGTCGCCAGGTCGAGACGCAGGAACATGGCCGTGACCATGCGCTCGTTTCGACCGCCGTCATGGAGTTCCCGGTTGAGAACCTGGAAAAAGGTCTTCCCATTCAGGTCCGTGTGGAAATTGCGATCGAAAAAGGCCTTGACCAGCACGGTGTGGTACGAGGCGGCCAGATCATGTCCGGCCACGTCGGCCACGAGCACATCGCATCCCTGGGGCGTGTTGCGGATGCCGATGTAGTCGCCGCCCAGACTCTTGTAGGTCTGCACCTTCCAGAACGCATGCACCTTGTAGCTGCCGGGATTGAGCTGGATCAGGTCCTGATAGACGGCTTTGGCCCCGGCAATCTCCGTTCGCAGGTCCTGCACGCTCTTGGCATAGACCTCGGCCTCGCGGGCCAGGAGCGTATTGCGCTCGGTCATCTCTGCCCGCTCCTGACGCGCCGCCTCTTCCCGGTGGCGTTTCATCTCCACCACCTGTCCCACCTTGACCAAAAAATCTGTTGCCTTGACGGGCTTTTGTACAAAATCATCGCACCCCAGACGGATAAGCTCGATGAGCAGGTCCCGGTCGCCATACCCGGTGACCACGACCACAGGCAGGTCCGGACGCGACTCCGAAAGGATGGCGATAAGCTCCAGACCATTCATCACTGGCATCTGGATGTCCGTGATCACCAGGTCGAATGACTGGCCGCTCTCCACCAGTTCAAGAGCCAGACCACCATGCTCCACCGCCTCCACCTCGTAGCCCTGACCGGTCAGGACACCGGCCAGCAGCTTTCGAATGCTGGAATCGTCTTCGGCTAAAATGATTCGCGCCTTGCTCACACCATCACCATCTTCATTCCCTCTTTCCATAGAGACTGACACTCCAAACATTTTCCGACCATACCTGTATATGCTACCACACTTCTCATGGCAGATGAAGCAGGTAATAAATAAAACCCTTTGAAAACGACCACTCAAAACCATTCGGTTGGATAAAAAAAATGCCTATCTATTCAAGATAGATACCCAACGGGCTCTCGTGGTGCCCCAGAGAGAAGGGGGCGACGAGAGGACATGTTGAACAATATGTTCAAGCGAAACTGTTCAAATTGAACAATTCAAGAGGCGTCTTGGAGGATGTCAAAGTCCTTCATGCGGCTATAGAGGGTACCCCGGCTGATGCCGAGAAGGCGGGCTGCGCGGGTCTTGTTCCAGCGGCAGGTGTGCAGGGCCCGAAGCACGGCGTCCCTTCCGGCCCGACGACCGGTGTCGTCACTTCGTGGACCGACCACCACTTCACGGGGAAGGTGGAGCGGAAGAACCTCCTCCCCGGCGCACCGGATGGCTGCGTGTTCCATGGCGTGCTTGAGTTCGCGCACATTGCCCGGCCAGACATGGGTGAGCATGGCCTGCAGTGCCTCCGGGGAGATGGCGGCAAACCGCTTGTCGAAGACCGCGCCGAAGTGCACCAAAAAATGTTCGGCCAGCAGACGAATGTCCTCGGTCCGTTCCCGCAGCGGCGGAACCTCGATGACCATGGCGCGAAAGAGGTAGAACAAGTCTTCACGAAATTGGCCCCGGCGGACCAGATCCGAAAGCTTGTGGCTGGTCGCGGCCACCACTCGCACGTCCGCAGCCAGGGGCTGGGTAGCTCCCAGGGGCTCGAACTCGCCCTGTTCGAGAAAACGAAGCAGCTTGCGTTGCAGCGTCGGGGGAAGGCGGTCCACATCGTCCAGGAACAGGGTTCCGCCCTGAGCCGCTTCAAGTCGTCCCTTGCGCTGCCGGACCGCTCCGGGAAAGGCCCCGCGCACATGG
>JAHJKV010000189.1 GCA_018822065.1 Pseudomonadota bacterium | reverse complement strand
CTTGGATGGAGCGGTTTGCGCATTCGAGTGGGCTTGGCGGCAAGCGGATGGCCGGGCTTTTCCGGGGCGCACTCGCGAGGGCCGAGGCCAAGCCGCTGAGTTGGTGGAACAATATGTTGTTCACCGACTTCTTGAAGCTCTATTTTCTGCTTCGTGACGAGCACTATTACGGGTTCTCCACGGTCACGAGTGATTGACCTTTGACCCGGAAAAAAGTGCACAGAAAAGTGAATTCTTTGCTGCACTATTACGGCAAAAAGGGTATAATTGATGCGTGGCCGCTGATGAGCCTGAACACGTTGTACCCACGTAGCCAAGGAGAAAACCATGCAGAAAATTGACCGTTATTTGATCGTCAGCCACGGCGATGTCGATCCGGAAATTCGTGGCCCCTTCGTGAATGACGAGGAGGTCGTGACCCAGGCCCGGGCGTACCGTTTGGGTGAGAGCGACGACGACGGCCTGTTCCGTTTGAACGTGATCGACGGCAAGCCCGAAATCCACACGTTCTGCGGTGGCGTTCTCGAAGACCCTGCCTTTGATCTGGATGTCCCTGAAAGGGCGGTCTTTGAAAACCTGTTTTGGATGGATTGTTCCTACAATCCTGCGCCTGAAAACAACAATGTCCTTATAGGTCTCCAGGCGATCAAGGATAACCTTGCCGATGGTTACGACTTTGGCGAGCTGGACATCTCGCAGGTCCTCAGTGCCGCCGAGGCTGTGGAGGCTGAATTCATCAACGTGCGTTACGTGGGTTCGGTCCTGGAGACCATTCCGTCCCAAAATTCCCCCGTCGTGTATGTCTGCGATAATTGCGGAGAAACATACTACGCTGCGAGTGAGCTTGACGAGATTGATTGTCCCATCTCGCGTCTCTCCCCGGGCGACATTTTCCCAAATGGCCAGTGTCCCGATCCGGATTGCGGTGCGTTCGTCTACGAAAAGGGCGCGGTGGAGTAATGAAAAAAATAGCCATGGAACAGATGGGCGCCTTCGCGATTTACCAGCATCTCGAACAAAACCGGGAGACGACAGTCCGTAATGCCGAGCGGGGGCTGGAGGAGCTCAAGAGGAGCGCGGCCAGGATGGGTGTTCTTGACTCACAGAGAGGTGATGATCTTCGCCGCGAAGGCCTGGACCTTGCCATGGAGTTGAGGGAAACCATATTCCGCCTTGAAAGTGACGGCCCGTCACGGATGGATGGCTATCATGCCAAGAAGGTTGCCGACAGGCTCAGTAAGTATGTTGATGACGCCGAAACGTACAACCTGCAGATGGACTACCGCTACTGCGAGGCACCTTTGGCTATTGCAGAGAGTGTGGCCGCTCAGCACCTCAAGGACTTCACGATTGGCAACGGATTCAAATTCGTCACCAATGTTGGTTGGGTGGCATATTTTACGCCGCCTGAATCATTTTCTGACAATGAGGAAGGGAAAAAGCTTGAGGCCCGGGTAAAAGAAGCCGCGGCTTGTGCCGGGAAACACTGGCAAGATTCCGAATTCAGATTTATGAAAAACGGTACAATTCGGATCATGTTGGCCGAAGAGTTTTGGGGGTCCCGGATTGCCAAGGCAAAAATTGTGGAAAATTGTGCCGGCTTGGTGAATCAAGGGTTTTCTCTGGTGAACAAGCCCGCCAAGGGAGGGAAGTGATGCCTACCGCCTGCACTCGTTCGCCCAGAGTGAAAATGCACAAGAATGGTCACGTCACGATCTCGGGGCTCAATTACGATGACGCCAAGGCTATCCTGACTGCCGCCGTCCTGTATCGACGTGAAAACCCGCATGTGCCGGAGCCTCAAGACCCGGCACACCCCGAGCATGATTGGATGATCGTCAGCAATAACGCGGAGGATGCTTCCTGGCATCGGCGTCAAAATTGGATCATCAGAGCCTTGATCGACGGCATCAAGGCTCGTGTGCAGGAATCTCATCCTGTCCGTTCCCGGTCTGTGTCGGACCGTTTGGCTGAGATCAAGGATAGGGTCGGCTTGCGAAACCGAATTCATGCTCTGATTGAGAAGGCCAGGGCTGTCAGAGTAGAGCAGGATCAGGTCGAAGTATGAGAGGTCGTCTCGTGAAGGATGAGGGTTTGAAGCCGTATTTGAAAATCGTCATCGAGGTGTTGCTTTTTAGGCTGCGCATGCGTGCTCTGAGGGTTTCTGGCAGGTTTTTGATTTTGTCGTACCTTTATTTTCCGGTGCTTCCTCCTCGGTTGTACGATGAGGCTATTTGGGGGTTTACCGGGCGCGTTGGGGCTTTGTGTAAGGACAAGGAATCCTTGGAAGCGCGTATTCGGGATCTTAAAGAACAGCGCCAGGAGGATCTGCAGGAGTTGGAGAGATAGATAGTATTCAAAAAATACAAGTTTCCACGGGCCTACCCAGCCCGGCCTGGTCCTGGTGGCCAGGTGCATCCAAAAAACCAAGGAGGATCACATGCAGCTCACATCTCAGACTCTCGCTCCCCAGGCCCCGCCCTTTGCGGCTCCCGTGTCCGGCTCACGAACACTCGCGGCACCGGAAAACGGTCCCTACTACGTGGTCACGGGCTATTTCGGCAAGAAGGGTGGTGATGATCTCGACGTGGTGGCCCGGGGCCGGTCTTTCCTGGACGCCCTTGCCCAGCGTGATGCCGCATTCCATCGTGATCACCTGGTTCCGTGTGGTGTGGCCATCTGCGTGGAAGGTCCCGACGGCACGCTGAAGGCGGAGTGGTGATGATGACCGATTGCAGTCTGGATAAGACTTTGATCTTGGCTGAGTCGTTTTTGCCTCACATGTCTCTTGGTGGCGTGGTCTCTGTTGATTTTGTTGCAGGCGATGTCCCTGTGCAGCTCACCATCGTTGAGCCGTATGGGATGATGTATGCGGAGCTCAACGCGGATCTGTTTGCCAAGCCTTTGCTGGCCAGTGGTCACCCTGAGCCTGGCCCGGACTGGATTGAGGTGGACGAGTGTTTCGCGGCAGATGTCAGATCGGCCATTGCGGCTGTCCGTCTCCCGGAAGGTAGCTCGTCATGAGCTCGGAAAGGCATCAGGACTTCGAGGTGGAAGCACGGGTTGTCAGGCCTGATGGCCTGCCTGAGGTGATTTTCGAAGGCCGGTGCATTGGTGATGGTCCCGGCGTCGGCGCGGTTCTGGCGTTCGTCCAGACGGCCTTGGCTGCAGACGTGGATGAAGTCGTGATCAGGCGGGTGCCTGTCGGGAAGGAGCACTCACTGAAAACCCCGCCTGACTTCGCCCAGGCGTGCTCCGGCGCATTTTTAAGACAATCTAGGCGTAATGACCTGGGCCGGTCACGAAAAAAGGCTTAAAACGAATTTACTGCCCCTCCTTGGTAGTGCCCCGGCTCTGGAATCGGTCTAGGGCCGGGGATTTCTTTCTGGGGGGCCCCTGCGGGTTGAGGAGTTGGTCCGGGTGGTGTAAAATTCGAGAAAAGGGAGGTCGCCATGAAACAGATCAAATGGGAGAAGATAGAGCCTGGTTGGTCTGTCGCTGACCAGGTGGGCGGTTGTTGTAAAGAGCATGGTGGCTGGAAGTTCCATCCTGTCGCTCCCGGGCATAAGG
>JAHJKV010000020.1 GCA_018822065.1 Pseudomonadota bacterium | reverse complement strand
TTCTGGAACCATTCCTCGTCGTTCACAGGAAGCTTGTACTTACGCGAGCCCTGCTCCACCAGAATGTTCTGTCGGTCGGCATCGCTCTTGATGGTCAGTTCGCCTGATGGAAGCTTTCTAACCAGCTCATAAAAGGCCCGACCCTGAACACCGGCGAGACCTGGCTCCTCGATCTGACAGCCGTAGGATCCGCAGAACTCGAGATTCGAGTCAGTGCTCATGATGTTCAGCCTGCCTTCCTCACACTTCAGCCAGATGGTCCGCAGGAACGCGGCACCTGTTTTGGCTGGAATGATATTGGCCGACTTCTGCAGACCTTCGATGATTTCATCCCGATTTACCTTCAAGTACATAGATAAACTCCTTGTGGTTGTTGTAAGCCCTGTGCCTATGTGCACATAGCTTTAACCTTCTCGAAAAATTAAATTAAAATGGGCTCCAGACCTGTATCAAGTTAGGAACCGCATTGTTCGTAACTCTGTGTTTTTCTCTTTTGAACCAACAATGAACACTTTGTTGTCAGTCTTTTCCACAACCCGTCCCTAACCTTGTCATCAGCTGGCATCTTTCGCTTTTTACAGGCAACAAATGCCCTGAAATTGGAAACGACCATGCTTAACCGCGTCCGTAGAGGACGCATTTTTTTTTGAGCTCGCGGAGCACCCGTTTCAGGTTTTCATCGTCTTCCTGTAACTGGTCTATCTTTTTCACCGAATAGAGCACGGTGGAATGGTCCTTGCCACCAAAAGCTCGGCCCAGGGCCGGATAGGAGATGGGCAGAAGCTTTTTGCAAAGCCACATTGATATCTGCCTAGCCTGTGCGATCTTGGCATGACGCTTACTACTCTTGATCTCTTTCACCGTCATGTTGAAATGTTCACCCACAGCGGCAATGACATGCTCGGGGCTGAGGGTTTCCGTTGTTTTCTCTTCGGTATTGTTGATGATGTGATCAAAATCTTTTTTTGAAAGATCCTTGCGAACCAATTCCCGGAACGCGGTCAGCTTGATCAGAATTCCCTGGAGATATCGAAAATCTTTGAAGCGCTGCGCCAGGGTCAGCACCTGTTCTTTGGTCAAGGGAAGCTTTTTCACCCTGGCCCGATCCTGGATGTATTCGATCCGGATTTCGAGGTCAGGTTGTTTCAGGTTGACGATAAGCCCCCACTCCAGGCGGGAGAGCAGGGTAGGGTCCAGAAAATCATAGGAGGAAATCTTGTCCAGGCAGGCAAAGCCCATCTGTTTTTTGTTTTCGTAAAAATGGTTGAAAATAATGATTATTTCTTGCTGTAAATTGTCATACTTCTGAATCTGCTGAAAATCGTCGATGAACAGGTGTTGGTGGGAACAGATATAGTCCCGGGCCTTGAACTTGTCCGAGGCAAAGGTCAGTCGGTAGAGGTTATGCAATTCATCCATGTTCAGGAAGAGGATGGTCGAACGATCCGCCTTTTTGCTGATCTCGTTGGCGATGGAGCGCAGCAGGTGCGTTTTTCCCGAACCGTGACGCCCGCAGATGATGAAGGGGTTAAAAAGGCTGCCGGACTGCTTGGTGACCTCGCGCGCTGAGGCCAGGGGAAAATAATTTTTCTTGTTGATCAGGAAGGTTTCGAAGATGAACTGGCTGTCAAAGGGGAAATCGATTTTGGCCGTCACCGGTTTTGCCGTCGGCGTGGTCAGCGATGTCGAGCCGTTTCCCCCGATCCGATAGGTGACCACCAGGCCCTCACCCAGGAATTGGCCGAGTTTGGCCTCAAAACGTGGCTGCATGTTGGTTTCGAACCAGGAGCCGAAATATGCATGTGGAAAACACACAAAAAGACTCCCGGACTCCTCGGAAATAGAGAGTTCCAAGGGGTCGAACCAACTGGCAAGTTCCGTGTCGGAGCAGGTTTGGAGAAGGTGTTCGCGCAGCGCCTGTTTCACAATGATCCGTGGTGGTTTGTGCCGATTGTAACCAACTGGGAAAAAATAAAAAAAGGGAGGTTTGAAAAGGAAACCATGAACCTCCGTCAACAGGTGTTTTTTATACCAGGAATCAGTGGTAAAGCCAAGTTTTCAACCCTTGTTTCCAAGGTTTTGGGGAGAAAAAATTTGCCTTTGTGAATAATTTGATAGAGGATCACGGCTTGCAATTATCACTCAAGTTTTTTCCCCAAAAAGGACGGGTGTTTTGCGCCTGTGCCGGGGACCAGGAAGGAGGTTTGCGTGGCCGGACATGAGGTCGTGAAGACCATAGCAGAGATCAATGACCGCATCCGCAAGGGCAAGGCCGTCATCCTCAACGCCGAGGAGATGGTCAAGGTCGTGCAGAAGGAAGGGCGGGTCAAGGCGGCCCAGAAAGTGGACGTGGTCACCACGGGCACCTTCTCCACCATGTGTTCCTCTGGTTTGCTGTTCAACCAGGGCCAGCAGCCCCCGGTGATGAAGACCTCCAAGGTCTGGCTGAACAATGTGCCCTGCTACGCAGGCCTTGCCGCGGTGGACGCCTATCTCGGCGCGACCGAGCCAACCGAGGACGACCCCCTGAACAAGGTCTATCCCGGTCGCTTCGCCTATGGCGGTGGCCATGTCATCGAGGATTTGGTCAAGGGCAAGGCCGTGCACCTGCGCGCCGAGGGCTATGGTACGGACTGTTATCCCCGCAAGGAGATCGACAAGGACGTCACCCTGGCCGACCTGCCCCAGGCCTGGCTCCTGAACCCCCGCAACTGCTACCAGAACTACAACGTGGCCGTGAACCTCACCAGCCGCACCATCTACACCTACATGGGCCCGCTGAAGCCCAAGAGCAATAACGCCAACTTTGCCACCGCAGGTCAGCTTTCGCCCCTGTTCAACGATCCGCAGTTCAAGACCATCGGCCTGGGCACGCGAATCTTCCTGGGCGGCGGAGTCGGCTATGTCATCGGCGCCGGCACCCAGCACAACCCCAAGCCGCCGAGAAACGAGCGCGGCGTACCCACCACCCCGTCCGGCACGCTGATGGTCAAGGGCGACCTGAAGGGCATGCGGGCGCGCTATCTGCGCGGCATGAGTCTGGTGGGCTATGGCTGTTCGCTGGCCGTGGGCGTGGGCATCCCCATCCCCATCCTGAACGAGGAGATCGCCTGGTTCACGGGCGTGAGCAACGCGGACATCCAGATGCCGGTCAAGGACTATGGCTACGACTACCCCAACGGCGTTCCCCGCACCCTGGCCGAAGTGACCTTCGAGGAACTGATGAGCGGCGAGATCGAGATCGACGGCAAGAAGACCCCGACGGTCCCCCTGACCAGCTATTCCATGAGCCTTGAGATCGCCAACGAACTCAAGAAGTGGATCGAAGAGGGCAAGTTCTTCCTGACTGAGCCCGTGGAAGAGATCCCCTGCTTCTAGCGGACGACATATCGATGCAGAACAAAGGGAAGGTCCATTTTGGCCTTCCCTTTGTTTGTTAGTGTTCACACATTCAACTCCCCGCCTCTCCTCGGTGCAGTGAAACCCCATGTCCGAGACGCCTTTTTCGGGTGTCCCCTCTTTGACAATCGTTCGGCGATGGTCTAACGAAATTCGGTTCCAACGCTTGGTTAGCGCCGGTTGCCGTCATTCGGGTCCGGGCAGGGGGAAAGAGGATGAGCAAGATTCAGAAAATAAAGGGCTTCGCGGACATGTTTGGGGCCGAGGCTGAGAAGTTCACCCGCATGGAAGCCGCGGCCCGTGAGGTCTTTTCACGTTATGGTTTCGAGGAACTGCGGCTCCCCATCCTCGAAAAAACCGAACTTTTCGCCAAATCCATTGGCGAGGACACGGACGTGGTCGGCAAGGAGATGTATACCTTCCCGGACCGCAAGGGCCGTTCCCTGACCATGCGCCCCGAGGCCACGGCAGGCATGTGCCGGGCGCTGATCGAGAGCAAGACCCAC